>NZ_JACZDT010000005.1:300000-421822 GCF_015903855.1 Fictibacillus sp. 18YEL24 | reverse complement strand
TTTAGGAGTGCTTTTTGTTTTTTAATTTAATCTGGTAAGGATAGTAGATATCAAATTTGTAATAATGTGGTAAAATATAATCAGGTTATTTTTGAAAAATTATGAAAATATAAATAGGGGGATTTTTCATTGAGAAAGCTGTTAATGACAATGCCATTAATAGGGATACTGTTAGTAGGTGAAAAAGCGATATTTGAGATCATTATTTTAACTTTAATCGCAATACCATTGAAAACTGTAAAATTCAAACAGGATATGGATATGTATAACTTTATTATTACTAATAAAGTTGATAAGAATTTATTTAAACCTGTTACGCCAGTGTTAAATACGAATCGTAATTCAGAAATTGTTACTAGATCTATGGAACATAAATCAATTGAACATTAACAATAAGTTTAACAAGCAAAAGCCATAAGGAAGTTAAAGGGTTAAATTAAGATCCTTAGGAGAAGGAAGGCTTCGTGCCAACTTTGTGCCAACTGAATTTGAAAAGCATTGAAATAGTTTAAAAATCAATACATGGAAAACCTTGAATTAACAGAGTTTTTACATCTATTTAATATGTTATGAAAGTCTTCGTTAATCAAGTTTGAGATGGAAGGTTCTATCGGTTAATGAAGAAAAGCCTTGGTGTTAGAATACACCAAGGCTTTTTTTGTGTTGCGCACTATCAGATACTAAATTTTATGTGACCTATTTTTCGATTTTGCTAAACCCGAACTCCATGAAGGTTTTTAAGACTGCGTCATTTTGCAAATAGTTATAGAATCGTTCTGCTTCTTTCTTATAGGGAGTTTCTTTTAATACACCTACAGGATAAATAATGGGTGCATGTGTATTTTCACTTGCAACGCCTACGACTTTTACTTTAGGTGAGATCATTGCATCCGTTTTATAGACAATACCAGCATCGACATTTCCTGTTTCTACGTATGTAATGACTTGACGAACATCTTTTGCATAAACGATTTTCTTTTCAACTTTTTTCAGGAGGTTTAAATGTTCTAAAGTCTCCACTGCGTATTTTCCTGCTGGAACAGTTTCCGGTGTACCAATCGCCAGTTTCTTTACTTTAGGCAAATCTTGAAATCCGTTAATATCTCGTGTTGAATCTTTCCCAACAACTAAGACAAGTTCGTTTCCAACAAGATCTCTTCCTCGTTCCTTTTCAATAAATCCTTCTTCAACAAGCTGGTCAAATTTATCTTCTGCTGCTGAGAAGAAAAGATCAACAGGTGCTCCGTTAGAGATTTGCTGTTGAAGAGCTCCAGAGCCTCCGAAATTGTAAGTGATTTTAACATTTGGATGTTCCTTTTCATAATTGCTCGCAATTTTATTCAATACATCTTGCAAACTGGCTGCAGCCGAAATCGTCAATTCTACATTGGATTCCTTGTCTGCTGATTTTGAAGATTCATTTTTTGAGCAAGCAAATAAAATCGTTATACACAAGCAAATTAGAAGTAAGGTTAAATGGATTTTCTTCATCTTTCTCTCCTCACGTAGCTTTGTTTTCGTGTGTCAGGTAAGAATATATAGAAAAAAGACGCCCGATTGGACGTCTTTTTTGCGTATATTGCGGCGAGAGACTGCACTCCACATAGTGCATTGCCAAAAAAGGCGCGTCAATCTCGTCTTATGCAATTAGCTCATCGCTAGATTAGTATACCACCACTTTGCATTAATGAGAAGAAGTTATTAATGAGACTTCAAATGGTTCGCTTTTTTATAGACGAAAAAGATATAATGCAATCAACTATAACTTTAGAGAAGGAGCATTTGTGATGAACGAGATTATAGAAACGATATTAGCTCATCGATCGATTCGAAAGTTTAAGGACAAGTCAATAGATGAAGAAACGGTTAAAACACTTGTACAATGCGCTCAGGCAGCATCTACTTCAAGTTATCAACAAGTTTGCACGATTATAGGGGTAGAGGACCGGGAAAAGAAAGAACAACTAGCTGAGCTTGCGGGTAATCAATCATACGTCGCAGACAACGGCTATTTCTTTGTTTTTTGTATGGATTACAACCGACATCAGATAGCAGCAGATACGAAAACAATAGATATTCACGAAACGATTCAATCGACAGAAGCGTTTATCGTAGGGACAGTGGATGCCGCTCTTGCTGCACAAAACCTGTCTATAGCAGCTGAGTCGCTAGGACTTGGAATCGTGTACATCGGTGGACTTCGAAATTCTCTGGCAGAAGTGTCAGAGCTATTGGGTTGCCCAGACCATGTTCTTCCGTTATTTGGTGTAGCTGTAGGGTATCCAGATGCAGAGCCTGGGATAAAGCCACGTCTGCCAATGGAAGCTGTTTTTCATAAGAATCAATACCAAAGTAAAGAGGAAACTCAAGATCTCCTTCAACAATATGAAAAAGAAACGGCTGAATATTACTCAGAAAGAACAAGCGGAAAACGTACAGAAGGCTGGGTCACGCAGATTACAGCCTCGATGGCGACTCCTAAACGAACGTATATGAAAGAGTTTGTCCGATCAAAAGGATTAAATAAATTGTAACTCATAGGCAGGTGACTTCAGAGAATGATAAAAATCGGTGTAACAGGCTGGGGAGATCATGATTCTCTTTACCCAGATGGTACTCCTGCAAGAGAAAAGCTCGCTGTATATAGCGGCCACTTTCCTGTTGTAGAAGTTGATTCATCCTTTTATGCGGTACAGCCTGTAAAAAACTATGAGAAGTGGGTAGCATCTACACCAAAGAACTTTTCATTTGTTGTTAAGGCCTATCAAGGGATGACGGGACATTCAAGAGGTAAGCTGCCTTTTGAGTCGGTTAAAGAAATGTATGAGGCATTTATCGAGTCTATCCAACCTGTTATCACATCAGGCAAGCTTGAGATGGTCTTGTTTCAGTACCCCCCTTGGTTTGATTGTAAGAAAGAGAATGTTCAGATGCTGCGCTATGCAAAAGAAATGATGGGTGATATTCCAGTAGCACTTGAGTTTCGTAACCAAACGTGGTTCAGTGATGAGATGAAGGATAAGACGCTACAATTTATCCGGCAAGAGAACTGGATTCATACGGTCTGTGATGAACCTCAAGCAGGACAAGGTTCCATTCCAATCGTCATGCACACAACACCCGAGAGGACACTCGTACGAATGCATGGCAGAAACGTATATGGCTGGAACAATCAAGGTCAGCCGAACTGGAGAGAAGTTCGTTATCTTTATCGTTATAATGAGCCAGAGCTTCAAGAATGGAGTGAGCGCATACAACAGCTTGCTTCAGAAACAAAGAATTTAACTATCCTTTTTAATAATAATTCAGGTGGGGATGCTGCTGATAATGCGAAGCAGATGATTGATCTTCTGGATATTCAATATGACTTTTTGGCTCCAAGGCAATTGGATCTGTTTTGAGTTTTCCTTATATTACAAATCCATTTCAAAAAGAAGGAAACGATTCATTTTTCATTGTAGACTGATATACTAATAGGGTGAATGAAATCAGTTTGCTGGATGAAGAAAGTGGGGATCACTTTGAATTTCAAAAAATTGATTCAGATGATGTACTGCTTACAAATTGCCTTTATCGTCAGTGGCGTTTACCTGCTATGTGTCTACATATATATCAATGATGCGAAGCGCATACAGTTCTTATCCTTGGTCTTATGCATTAATCTTATTTCATTAAAAATAACAAGAGATCGTTTTAAAGCATAAAGTGAACACCCTCCGCCATTTTGGCAGAGGGTGTTGTCGTTTTATTGCAAATGTCGATATATTTCATTTTTCGCCGATAAATTTAGAAAGTTGCCGATATAAATGATTTTCTGCCGATAAATTTCGTTTCTTGCCGATATTTTTCAAATCTCGCCGATAAATGCTCTAGATCATTTTTAAAAGTGCTTTTCGCCCTTGCATACCAACTTCAATACCTTTTTCTTTTGCTTCAAGAGTAATAGATTCTAAAGGTGCATCTAACAGCTGTTCGATCGTTCTAACTCCAACAGCGCGTCCTGCGATAATTTTACGGTCTGCTAACTTTTCGTTCAATAATGCCACGTCTAGTGCTCCACACATGATATATCCATTGTCGTTGAATACAGCCATAAAATTCGTTTTTGGCAAACGAAGGGTGACAGCGGTAAACGGATGTCCTTCGATTAAGATCGGGTTCATCTCTAACATGCTTCCACTCCTTTCTTCACTATTATTTTTATGTGTACAGAAGGGAAAAAGTGTTAGGTGTTGAAGCTATTTTTATGACTTTTCGTATGATACGATTAAAAGAAAAATAGGAGGCGATGAGGGATGAAACAATATCTGGATTTTCTTCAAGATATTCTACATAACGGTACAAAAAAAGAGGACCGGACAGGCACGGGGACCGTTTCTGTGTTCGGACGTCAGATGAGGTTTGACCTACAGGAAGGCTTTCCGCTTGTTACGACAAAAAAGCTGCATTTAAAATCAATTATTCATGAATTGCTTTGGTTCTTAAAAGGTGACACGAATATTGCATATTTAAAAGAAAACGGTGTACGGATTTGGGATGAGTGGGCAGATGAAGATGGAAATCTTGGTCCTGTATACGGTCATCAGTGGCGCTCATGGTCAGCTCCGAACGGTGAGACGATCGACCAGATCTCAAACGTAATCCAAGACATTAAGAAGAATCCAGATTCAAGACGATTAATCGTCTCCGCGTGGAATCCTTCTGATATTCCGAATATGGCGCTGCCACCATGTCATCTGTTATTTCAATTTTATGTTGCGGATGGAAAGCTCTCCTGCCAGCTTTATCAGCGCTCAGCAGACAGTTTCTTAGGTGTACCTTTTAATATTGCTTCGTATGCTTTGTTAACGATGATGGTGGCTCAAGTGACAGGACTTAAACCAGGTGAGTTCGTTCACACTGTAGGGGACGCGCACATTTATACCAATCATCTTGAACAAGTTGAGCTTCAGCTTACTCGTGAGCCAAAGCCGCTTCCGAAGATGAAGATCAATCCAAATGTAACAAGTATCTTTGATTTCACTTATGAAGACTTTGAGCTTGTAGACTACGAAGCGCATCCCCATATTAAAGGTGTGGTGAGCGTATGATCTCGTTTGTTGTAGCGATGGATGAAAATAACGCGATCGGTAAAAACAATGATCTACCTTGGTATTTACCGAACGATCTCAAGCATTTCAAAAACGTAACGATGGGAAAACCGATCGTAATGGGTCGAAAAACGTATGAATCCATCGGGAGGCCTCTACCTGGACGAGAAAATATCGTGGTAACAAGAGATGAACACTATCACGCAGAGGGAACGACCGTCGTTCATTCTGTTGATGAAGTAATAAAAAAAGAAGCAGAAGAACTATGTGTGATCGGTGGGACAGAGATCTTTAAGCTGTTCATGCCAGTTGCAGACCGCCTGTATGTGACAGAGATCCACCATACCTTTGACGCAGATACGTATTTTCCAGAAATCAATCGTGATGAGTGGCGTGTGGTCTCTCGTAAGCCAGGTATCGTTGATGAAAAGAACAAATATCCTCACGATTTTGTCGTGTACGAAAAAAATTAAAACATAAAGTTTGAATGAGCCCCCCTCTTGTCTGCATACATATGTATATGTAGATAAAGGGGGGTTACCTTTTGCTTAAGCGCAGAAAAATGAAACTTCGAAAAGGGCCACTTCCATTCCGATTTGTACTATTGATCTCATTTATTCTGTTTACTTTTATAACGGTTCAAGGGCTGTGGCTTGTAAACAAAGGAATAGAGCCAACACTCATGTTGATTGCGCAAAAGAAAACAGAAGAAATCGCTGCACTTGCCATAAGTGAAGCGATTGACAATGAAATTTTAGGACCTTCAGAAATGAATGACATCATCGAATATAAGACGGATACAGAGGGGAATGTCGTCTTTGCTGGAATCAATCAGAGTGTTGTCAATCAGGTTGCCAACCAGTCACAAAAAGTCGTTCAAAAATACCTGAAGGAGATAGAAGAAGGAAAAGCACACGAAGTAATAAGCAATGATGAGTTAGGTATAACTGCCTATAAGAATGAACCGGGTGTTATTATGGAAATACCTCTAGGGCAAGCAACAAGAAACTCTCTCTTAGCTAACTTAGGGCCAAAGATTCCTATCAAATTTATGTTGATTGGTGAAGCGAACACCGATATCGAAGAGAAAATAGAGAATTCCGGGATCAATAATACGTGGATCAATATTGATATTGTAGTCACAGTCAAAACGAGGATCGTTATTCCTTTCGCAACAGAAACGACAGTTGTGAAACGACCGATAAAAATAACAGCACAGTTTATAAAAGGAGAAGTTCCTGTCTATTACAATCAATCTGGAGATCCGATACAACCTACTGTACCGATTACTCCAGATTTAAAGGAAAAGGAATCTCATGATGAATTGGAGCCTTCTGAGGATAGCCCTACAGAAGGAACGGATGAGGATGAAGCAGCAGAATAAATGTATTTCCTCTATTTAACAAGTCTTGTTTAGGTTGACCATTCGTCCGTGTTTGTTATAATTAGTATTGAATTAATAATTTTATATGTCTTTAAGCCTATCACCGATGGGGTAGAGGAGCGGATTTTATAAGTACTTTTTCAGAGAGTGACGTCTGTGAAGAAAAAGGAAAGGAACTTTCGCCGAAGCAAAAGAAAACCGTCTGTTCACTTTTGCTGGGTTTACACTAAAGAAGTGTAAAACTGTCACTGCTTGGGAATTAAAAGCAGTGGAGGACTACTGATCGATGAGGAAAACCATAAATTACTTAAGTGATTGATAGCAGGTTATTTCCTTGTCTATTGATCGCTTTTTATTTTGTCCTTTTTTCCTCAACGTCCTGTAAGAACTCCTCAATATCGATGGCTGAATGAAAAGAAGGAGGAACATCATGGAATTTGAGAATTCGATTTATTCATTAATACCACCCGTATTGGCAATCTTAATGGTTGTCCTAACGCGAAGAGTGTTAGTCTCGCTAGGAGCTGGAATCATAGCGGGAGCATTACTGCTTCATGATTTTAGTATTGGAGCCACACTGAAAGAGATTGGTACGATTGTAAAAGGGCACTTTATTTCAGACGGTGCATTAAATGAGTGGAATGTTTATATTCTTCTGTTCTTATTAATCTTAGGAATGATGACAAGCATTATATCGTTAGCCGGAGGAAGCCGCGCATTTGGTGAGTGGGCGATCTCTAGAGTGAAAACAAGAAGAGGGGCACAGGTTTTAACGGTTGTGTTCGGACTCGTCATTTTTATTGATGACTATTTTAATTCTTTAGCAGTCGGAAATGTCAGCAGACCGATCACAGATCGACACCGCATCTCACGTGCGAAACTGGCTTATTATCTTGATTCAACGGCTGCACCAGTATGTGTCATCTCGCCTGTATCAAGTTGGGGAGCGTACATCATCGGTATTATCGGAACGATTTTTGCTACACATGAGATCACAAATATGTCTGCGTTTAGTGCATTCATTCAAATGATTCCTATGAATTTTTATGCAGTGTTTGCACTGGTTCTTGTATTTTTCGTTGCGTATTTTCAACTTGATTTTGGACCGATGAAAAAACATGAAGAAACGGCTCTTGCTACAGGTGAAGTGATTTCAGCAGATAAAAAAGCAGCAATCGGAGAGGGTATTAAGCTTGAAGAAAGTGACAAAGGAAAAGTGGGAGACCTTGTATGGCCAATCGTGATATTGATTGTTTCAACGGTTGGATTCATGATCTATACAGGTATTCAAAATGTGAATGGGCTAGAAGAACCAACGGCCATTACACTTTTATCTATTTTTGAAAATACAGATGTACCAAAATCATTAGTATATGGTGGCCTTCTAGGTTTAGCTTCAGCTATTCTATTCTTCCTTCCAAAAAAGATGGGTGCTGCATCATTGGGCAAAGGACTGGGACGAGGTATTCAGTCTATGATCGGTGCTGTTACGATTTTGCTTTTTGCTTGGACGATTATCTCTATCATCGATAGCTTAGGAACAGGAACCTATCTGGCAGGATTAGTCGATCAGCATATGAATTTAGCTTATCTGCCATTTGTTCTTTTTGTATTGTCAGGGTTAATGGCCTTTGCGACAGGAACTTCATGGGGGACGTTTGGTGTCATGCTTCCGATCGCAGCCGAAATTTCAGCATCAACGAATATTGAGTTAATGCTTCCAGTTCTTGCTGCAGTACTTGCGGGATCTGTTTTTGGTGACCATTGTTCTCCAATATCAGATACTACAATTCTTTCTTCGACAGGAGCAGGAAGTCATCACATCGATCACGTCATGACGCAGCTTCCATATAGCCTGGTAGCTGCAGGAGTATCTGCTGTAGGGTATCTTGCACTCGGATTAACAGAAAGTGTTTGGATAGGCCTTCTTGCATCTGCAGTTATCTTTATCCTCGCACTTTTCATCATAAAAAAAGTGTCTAGTAATAATAGCATGAGTGATCAATCTTACAACGCTTAAACTTGAAAGTGTCTGGTAGTTAACCAGGCACTTTTTCTTATATTTATACGACTTTTTCCCCCTTATTCCGACAAAATAACTAAAAACATTTTGACGGTTTTCATGTTTTGTAATATACTGAACACAGAATTATCAGAAAAAAGTAACAATTGTAAACTTTTCGACTTCAAAAAAGGGGGATACAACAATGGAAAATAGGCAGCAATGGGGAAGCCGCTATGGGTTTATATTAGCAGCGGTCGGCTCAGCTATCGGCCTAGGCAATATCTGGAGATTTCCAGCGGTTGCTTATGAGAACGGTGGGGGAGCATTCTTCATCCCATATCTAATAGCACTTTTAACGGCAGGGATTCCCTTACTGATTCTAGAATTTACGTTAGGTCATAAGTACCGTGGCTCTGCTCCACTCTCTTATTTCCGTCTTCACAAAAAAGCGGAATGGCTAGGATGGTGGCAAGTATTTGTAGCGTTTGTTATATCCACATACTACGCAGTAATCATCGCTTGGGCGATTAAGTACTCCATTTACTCATTGAACTTAACTTGGGGAGACAAGCCTTCTGACTTCTTTTATGGAGAGGTTCTTCAATTAAGTAAGACACCTGGTGACATGGGTGGTATCGTACCAGGAATTTTGATCGCACTTCTCATCGTTTGGGTCGTGACGCTTCTTGTTCTTTATAAGGGTGTATCCAAAGGAATCGAGCGCTTTAACAAAATCTTTATTCCAGCTTTAGTCATTATGTTTACATTAATCGTTATTCGTGCCGTAACGCTCGATGGTGCAGCTCAAGGCTTGAACACGTTCTTTACTCCAGATTGGAGCATGATCAGTAACGGTAAGGTGTGGGTAGCAGCCTACGGTCAGATTTTCTTCTCATTATCTATCGCATTTGCGATCATGGTTACGTACTCGAGCTACCTGCCTAAGAAATCAGATATTAACAATAATGCGTTTATTACAGGTTTCGCAAACTCAGGCTTTGAACTACTAGCAGGGATTGGTGTATTCGCTGCTTTAGGCTTTATGGCGATGCAACAAGGTCTGCCAGTTGATGAAGTTGTAAAAGGCGGAATCGGACTAGCGTTTGAAGTATTCCCAGCAATCATCAACGAGTTCCCAGGCGGAAATGCCTTCTTTGGAACAATGTTCTTCTTAACCCTTGTATTCGCTGGAATGACATCGTTGATCTCGATCGTTGAAACTTATGTGGCAGCGCTACAAGATAAATTTGGAATCTCAAGAACAAAAGCCGTTTTGATGGGTGGGGGAGTAGCATCTGTTATCTCATTACTTTTCGCTACAAAAGGCGGACTGTACATGCTTGATATCGTGGATTACTTCATCAACAACTTCGGGATCACATTAGCAGGTCTTGTAGAAGTAGTCATAGTTGCTTGGTTCGTAAGACAATTGGCTGGACTTCAAAACCATGCGAACGCCATCTCTGACTTACGAACAGGTTTATGGTGGAAGGTTTGTCTAGGTGTGATCACACCGATTCTTCTTGGTTACATGATGTTCGATAACATTAGACAGAACCTTAAAGAAAACTATGAAGGTTATCCTACAGAACTGATCCTTACGTATGGTGTATCAGTGGCAGTCGGCGTAATCGTACTCGGCATCGTACTCGGTCTAGTGAAGTGGAAATCTGAAGTGGCAGTAGAGAAAAAGGAGGTCAGCTAATATGACAGGCAGTGCGATTACAATGATGGTGATTGGCATGGTGATCCTATGGGGCGGCCTCCTCGCAAGTATTGCAAACGTGGTTCGTGTTTCGAAAAAGAAATAAAGAGTGAAGCTGGTTCTTCTGTTGAAGAACCAGCTTTTTTAATGACGTTGGCGCACGTAAATCAGAGCAAGGCTCGAGATTTACGTACGCCATATGAAAAAAGAAGCCCTAAAGCTTCTTTCTTACATTTTCTTTATCTTCGCCTGTTGCTAATTCGCTCCTGACGTTCCCATGCTCTTAAATAAGGGTATGGGTCGAATGCCCATTCTGTATATCCGTTGTCACGGTACATCCCAAAGTGAAGATGAGGAGGGAATTTCCCAGAAGTTCCGGGAGGACCGTATCCTGAACTTCCCACGTATCCAAGCACCGTCCCAGGTTCGACGATCGTCCCTTTTTCAATTGCTTTATTGAAGCTCCCTAAATGAGCGTAATAATGATACACGTTATTAATATCACGGACACCTATTCTCCATCCGCCAAAACGGTTCCACCCTTTAATTTCAACGATTCCGTAAGATACCGCTTTTACCGGAACGCCGTAATCTGCAAATATATCTGTGCCTTCATGAATACGTAATCCACCAAATCCGCGCCGGTCACCCCAAGTGCTTCGATAGCTATAGTTGGATCTTAATGGAACGATAAAACTGTGTTTGTCTAGAGAAACCGTTCCATAGGTCTCATAGATCTTCGCGTTTTCCATAATGATATCAACGGCTTTATCTCGTTGGTAATAGCTCCAAAGGCCGATTCTGAAATTTTCAATATCATGTCCATGCTTTTGTATGATCTCACTAAAGGTATATAGGATGTCTTCATCATTGTTGCGATCAGCAATTCCGTCATTGTTGCCATCTTTTCCGATGCCTCCAAACATTGAGATACGTTCAGGGTTTGTATCGTCCATCGTTGGATTTATTGGACCAGACCATTGTAAGGGAGAAAAATAAATGCCGACCAATCCTTTTCTGGCAGGTAGATCTCTTCTCGCTTTTCTTACGCTTCTTTCATATTGGTCTACGCCCGCAAAGTAGTGCCATGGAATGAGAGTGACGGAATCCATTTTTTTATAGAGGCTAAGCCTATCCACATCTTCTTTCGTAAATCGCTCTGCTGCCGTGCTCCTGCTTTCCGGAAGAAAGGTTATTAGAAGGGCTGTCAGAGTGAGGAACAGGACTGTAAATTTCCTCATACGTCCCAATCCACTCCTTTCTTTCATTTATCTATAGTTTGTTGAAGTTATAAAAAAACATGAAGGAAAAATGTTGGAAAAAACTCTTGTTTGGAATTTTGCCCTGTCGTATGGTAGAGTATTGATGGGACAATAATGTTTAAGTAGAAACTAAAATAAGAACGTTCATTATACGAAAGACCAAGAAAATCTGGGGTGATGATGATGGCAAAGAAAGAAGAATATGTACGTAAACCCGAGTGGTTAAAAATAAAGTTAAACACGAATGAAAATTATAAAGAACTCAAAAAGATGATGCGTGAGAAAAAGCTACATACGGTTTGTGAAGAAGCAAAGTGTCCAAACATTCATGAATGCTGGGCTGTACGAAAAACAGCAACTTTTATGATCCTTGGAGATATCTGTACACGTGCTTGTCGTTTTTGTGCAGTAAAAACAGGATTACCAACAGAACTCGATCTTCAAGAGCCAGAACGTGTTGCAGAATCTGTTGAACAAATGGGTCTGAAACACGTAGTAATCACAGCGGTTGCACGTGATGACCTTAAAGATGGCGGTGCTCATGTTTTTGCTGAAACCGTTCGTTCTGTACGCGCTCGTAATCCGTTCTGTTCCATTGAAGTTCTTCCATCGGACATGTTAGGTGACTTTGATGCACTGAAAACATTGATGGATGCAAAACCAGATATTATGAACCACAATATTGAAACGGTGCGACGTCTTTCTCCAAGAGTTCGTGCACGTGCAACGTATGATCGAACGATGGAATTTTTGCGTCGTGCAAAAGAAATGAATGCTAACATTCCAACAAAATCCAGTCTGATGATTGGGTTAGGCGAGACGTGGGAAGAAATTGTAGAAACAATGGATGATCTACGAGCAAATAACGTTGATATCATGACGATTGGTCAATATCTACAACCTACTAAGAAACATTTAAAGGTACAAAAATACTATACACCAGATGAGTTTAAAGAATTGCGTGATATCGCGTTCTCTAAAGGATTCAAGCATTGTGAGTCAGGACCACTTGTACGTTCTTCTTACCATGCTGATGAACAAGTAAACGCAGCTGCTCAAAATAGCTAAATAAAAAAGAAAACCAGAAGCATCGAGCTGCTTCTGGTTTTTTATTTGCCTTCCATTTCTCCACGCGTATTGTTCGTTTCGCCGTTCATCTCACCGTTTTCATTTTCCCCATAGTTCCACTTCTTGCCTTGAGGCGCTTTTTTCATTTGTAGGATCAGTTGGTCCATGATTCCTTCGATCTCTTCGGTATCATTGTTTAAGGATTGATATTGTTCAATCTTATCGATCATTCCTTTTTCATCTGACACATACACATGATAATATCTTGGTACAACAGAGAAACCAGTCATCTTTACTTGATCAGCAGCTGCATTTCGGTCCTTGTTTGTTGTTTTGTAGCCGATTAAAACTTCTTCATCTGTAACTAATGTACCGACATCTTTAATATTTGGTAATTGCAGAACCATATCAGAGATCATATCGGCAAGCTTTTGACGATTTAAGTATGGAACAGCATTTCCTGTTTTTACTTTGTCCCCTGACATATGACGCATATATCCAAAGTCCCCATAATTCATGTTGTTGCCAATTCGATTCTCATCTTTTACATTCGTTTTAGAAAATTTATATTCTTGCCCCATCTTTTTTTGATCAGCGCCGCCACATCCAGCAAGCATCAAACCGATCAATAAGAACATTCCTAGTTTTTTCACAGGTGTTTCACCTCCTTATTCTATAGAGTGCCTTAAAGTAGAAGATCTTTACGAAGAAATTGTTGGCTGTAAAGAGCACAAGCATGGTAAAATAAGTATCAGGAAACGAGGTGAAGCATTTTTGATTACAGTTGGTAATTATTCCTATGAAGTGATTGAAGATGTAAAAGAAGCCTTTAACGAGGAACAATTTAAAGCGCGCTATAGTGAAATCTTACATAAATACGATTATATTGTTGGTGATCTCGGTTACGAACAGCTTCGACTTCGTGGGTTCTTTGAAGACAATCATGAGAAGGCTACGTTTGATACGAAGATCAGCACATTGCCGGAATACATTTATGAATATTGTAATTTCGGTTGTCCGTATTTTGTAGTCAAAAAAGTAAACCCCTGAGAAATTCAGGGGTTTTTCTTTGTCTTTAGCAATGATCGGCTGGCATGTTTGCTAGTACAGATTAAGCCCAGTTGCCTTATGAGCCTCGAGAATCTTCATAAGGCTTTTCTGTATGATATTCTGGATCATCGTGTGTAGGATGTGCACCAGGATCTTGTCTTTCCAGACCTTCATGAAGGGTTTTGTTTTCATAGTTAAAGGCGCTATAATAACGCTGTTCTTCTCTCCAAGGAGTCGATTTTCCTAAAGCTCTTTTGATAGGTGAGCCATATGGACCTTCAGGTAAATCCTCAGGAAGTACGTAATTACGACCAGTCTCTACATTCGAAAAATCTGTATATTGTTCTTTTTCTTTTTCGAACAAAAAAACCATCCTCTCTTCGGCCATTTTTAGGATAAGAAAGTATCCTTATCTAAAGTGTCTCCAAGAAAGCATGATTCTTTTTTGGTACATTTTGATTACATCTTAAACAACTTCAGCTAAAAATTCACGAAGCTCCATCGCGTCTTCTTCAGTTAGATTAAACGCGTGTTCTAAATAGCCTTCTTCTTCTAGATCATCTTGACCGATGATGGCATATGTACTGCCTAACATGTTCAGTACTAATGACTTTCCGTAATGTCTTGTTGTTTTCGTGATGGCAAGATCAAAACGAGTATTACGTCCCATAAAGCTTACAAAGCGCGTTTCTGTTGTTTCTTTATCATCATATAAGAAAAAAGTTTCCTCGTTCATTTTGTTCCTCCTTCGTACTAAGCAAAATTTAAACTTTGAGTCCATATGATTGCTCTTACTTTATGTTACACTTTACTTGAGAAACTTACAAAAGGTGATGACTATGTATTTTGTTGATCGAAAGAAAATCAATGAACATTTAGTGTATATGAATGAGTTAATCCATACGTTCAAAGAATTATCAGCTCCCAAAAATAAGCTTGAAACACTTGTGGTGGAAAGAATCGGACATATGTTGATCGAATCGATGATGGACGTTGGAAATATGATCATCGATGGATTTATCATGCGCGATCCTGGAAGCTTTGAAGATATTCTTGATATCCTGATTGATGAAGAAGTAATTCCAAACGATGAAGCAGTATCACTGAAACAAGTGGTGAACCTTCGTAAATCACTTGTTCAAGATTATACTTCTGCTGATAGTAAAGTCATATTTGATACCATCGCTTCAAAAGAGAAAGAACTTTCAGCGTTCTCATTACACATAAGAAGATATCTAGAGGAAGAGTTGGGGCCAGTTTCTGCATTTTTACCTGAATAAGGATACAAGAGTTTTTATACATTTATATTTAAAAATGTACGTTTACCCTTATTTACGATAAAATGGTGACAAAGGATGGTGATGACCATGAAGAATCACACCTCAACCCGTGATGAAATCATCTATCTTTTAAAAAGAAATAAGAGGATGACTGTTACGGAAATGGCAAAATCCCTCGGAATAACCGAAATGGCTGTTCGTCGTCATCTCAACACATTAGAACGTGACCATGTGATTGAAACGACTCTTGTACGACAGGCTATGGGAAGACCAATCCATTTTTATCATCTTACAGCAAGCGGTGACGAACAATTTCCACGAAACTATTCAGGACTTACCGTTGATTTTTTAAAAGATATAGAAGAAGTGAGTGGCACAGAAACAATTGATGAATTATTTAAACGACGTGAGAATCGTCTGCATGATAGATATAAAGATCGAATGAACACACTCACAGAGTTTGAACAAAAAGTAAATGAACTGGCTAATATTCAAAATGAAGCAGGGTACATGGTGGACTGGGAAAGAGGAGAAGATCCCGATACTTATGTGTTAACAGAGTACAACTGTCCGATCGCTAAGGTTGCGAATGAATATCAGCAAGCCTGCTCCTGCGAGCTTTCACTCTTTAAGCGCATGCTGCAAACAGACGCTGTTGAGCGAAAGACGTGCATGGCTAAAGGCGGAGATTATTGCTGTTATGTGATAAAAGAAGAAAAGCAAACATCTGAAGTCTAAAACGCTTCAGGTGTGTTTTTTTTTTGAAGTGGGTAGAATGAGAAGGTACATAAAAGGAGAGAGCATGGATGAAGGCATATAAAGGATTCTTGATCGACTTAGACGGAACGATGTATCGAGGAACAGAACGAATTATTGAGGCCGTTGATTTTGTAAAAAAATTAAACGAAAAAAACCTTCCTTATTTGTTCGTGACAAACAATTCTTCTAAAACAAAAAAACAAGTGGCAGATGTCCTTGCAGGATTTGATATCCCAGCATCTGCTGAACATGTGTATACGACGAGTATGGCAACAGCCAACTATATTGCGGAAATAAAGAAAAATGCGACAGTCTATTGTATCGGTGAGGATGGAATTAGAGAAGCTCTTCAAGAAAAAGGTCTTGAACTTGTTGAAGAAAACCCTGATTTTGTTGTGGTTGGAATCGATCGCTCGATCACCTATGAAAAGCTAGCAAAAGCATGCCTTGCAGTCCGTAAAGGAGCGACTTTTATCTCGACAAATGGTGATATCGCTCTTCCGACGGAAAGAGGACTTTTGCCAGGAAACGGCTCACTGACTTCTGTCATTACTGTTTCTACGCAAACAGAACCAACGTTTATCGGTAAGCCTGAGTCCATCATCATGGAGATGGCGTTAGAAACTCTAGGAACGAAAAAAGAAGAAACACTCATGATCGGGGACAACTACCAGACAGATATCTTAGCTGGTATTCGTGCTGAAATTGATACGCTGCTTGTTCACACAGGAGTCACAACAAAGAAACACCTTGAAGAAATTGATGTGCATCCTACGTATACCGTTAATGGGTTGGATGAGTGGACGATTCAATAAATCTCTGAATTGAAAATGGCACCGTCAGGTCAAAATAAAAAAGGCTTAAGTCTAAGAGGGTTCTCTTGTTCTTAAGCCTTATTTTTATTCTTCATTTGCTGCACGATGTGCTAATCTGCTCGATGCTGCTGCTGCAATCGCGCCGACGATGTCATCTAAGAAAGTATGAACCATGCCTGTAGACTTATCGTTAAGTTTTTCTAAGATTCCTGGTTTTTGTTTATCGATGAATCCGTAGTTAGTAAAACCAATCGAGCCATATATATTCACTATTGAGAGTGCAATCACTTCATCAATCCCATAAAGACTTTCATCCCGAGCTAATATTTCCTGAAGTGGCTGCTCAAGTTTTTTCTGTTCCGCTAATACATCAAGAGCAATACCTGTGAGGATAGCATTCTGAACTTCACGTTTTGCGATGACTCTTTCAACGTTTTCTCTACATACATCCATTTTTAGGTCAGGATGGTAGGGGACTTGGAGAAAATAAACAAGTTCAGCGATATCGTTTACCGTAACGCCCCGTTCGTTCAGCTGTTTGCGTGCAGTTTCTTCGACTTTTTCCACTTTTTTATTTGGCATCCTTGTACTCCTTTTCTCTGTTAGTCTCCTTAGCTTTGTATAGTATATGTTTTCATAGTAAAGTTATGAATTTATAAAAAGTACTAACCACTTCGCCTATATGGGCATACAATGTTGTATCCAATCATGCGGTGGTGTGCTCAAGTTTGATCTAAAAGAGATGATCTGCCGCTGGAAAGCTGAAGGGGTGGGGGGATCGGCTTTGTTTGAAAGAGATATATTTCATCATTATCAACTAGTTTGTGAAGACAGAAGATCTGAATCGGGTTATCGGACCTTCTATTGCAAAGGAAACCAATACATCGTGATACCACAGCAGCAGATGTCATATGAAAAACTGCAAGAAATGATTTATATCAGTGATTATCTGCAGCAACGAGGAGAGGAGAACATTCCCGTTCTACAGCCAACGATCACCAATATGCCTAGTGCTTATGTTGATGGAGAGTCTGTAATCATCTTTAAAGTGGAACCGAAAAAAGGAGAGCATCGTAGTAGTGAAATGGGCTCTGAGCTTGCAGAGTTTCATAAGCGAGGAAAAGGCTTAGAACAATATTATCCAGTGGAACAAATCGCATACGGACAATGGCCGTTATTATGGATCAATCGAGTGGATGAGATGCATAACCGTTATGCAGAAATTTCGGCGAGAAAACAAAAGAACGATTTTGATCAATTGTTTTTGACGACATTTCCTTATTATGAGGGAATGGCTGAAAATGCGATTCAATATATTACAGATTACCAACTAGAGAGAGGACCTAAAGGAATAGGTTCTGCTGCCATCTGTTACGATCGATTCAGCGAGCGGTCATGGATTCGTACGTCTAACAGTTTTGTTAAGCTGCCTGTTGGCTGGGTGATCGATAGTCCGATGAGAGATCTTGCAGAATGTATCAGAGAAAAGATCTATCAGCCAGAATTCAGAAGTCATGAAGTGCTGCAGTTGATCGACGATTATGAAAAAGTTAAGCCATTATCCAAGGGGGCTTGGAGACTTCTTTACGGCAGACTCCTTTTTCCTTCACAGTACTTTGATACAGTTGATGAACATTATAATAATGAGAGAGATATCGGAAAAGAACTATATGTGCGCCGCTTTACTGACTTAATCTCGTATGAAAAGCAAAATGAATATTTCTTAAAAAGCTTTTACAGATCGATCGGTCTTCCGGTTCAAGAGTTAAATATCCCAATGGTCGATTGGCTCGTTCCAATGATCTAATGAAAGAGGTAGCTCAAAAAGTAAGATTTTTGAGTTATACCTCTTTTTTTGTTGTTTTCGTCTACAGTGTTGTCTTTGAAAGTAGTTGATTTCCGCTCCAGGTTGCTCGCTTTCCATGGGGCGAACGGTGAGCCACTTGCCGCTTTGCGCCATTAAGTGTCTCCACCTGACCGCTCGTCCCATAGGAGTCGGCAACCTTGCGCTCCAATCAACTTGCAGAGGAAGTGAAAAAGAAAAGCAAGATTCTTTTTAGATATCTTGCACAAGAATATTACCAGCATAAGTACCATTTCTTTATTTTCTCACTTTCCCATGAGAAAATAGCAAGCAGGGAGTGAAAGCGTATGCAAAAACCTTATGTTTTTATTACACGAAAATTACCGAAAGAAACGGTTAGTCAACTAGAGCAAATTGCAGAGATCAATATGTGGCCACATGAAGAAAAGGCAGTTCCACGCGAAGTACTTTTAACCGAAATCAAAAAAGCTGATGGATTGCTCACGATGCTTTCAGACAAAATCGATAGCGAAGTATTGAATGAAGCATCTTCACTAAAAGTAATAGCAAATCTAGCAGTTGGCTATGACAACATTGATGTCGCAGCTGCCAAACAAAAAGGTATCACGGTTTGTAACACACCAGATGTATTAACCGATTCAACGGCGGATTTAGCATTTTCTTTAATTCTTGCAACAGCTCGCAGAATCGTTGAATCAGCAAATTATGTAAAAGAAGGAAAGTGGAACAGCTGGGGACCTTTATTGCTTGCTGGAGCAGATGTACATCATAAAACAATCGGAATCGTTGGAATGGGTAGAATCGGTGAAGCCGTAGCGAGACGAGCAAAGGGCTTTGATATGGAGATTTTATATCATAATCGAAACCGTAAGCCTCATGCAGAAATATCGCTAGACGCTGAATACAAAGAATTTCATGAGCTTTTAAAGCAATCAGATTTTGTGGTCTCCCTTGCACCATTAACACCTGAGACAAAAGGGATGTTTAACCGAGAAGCGTTTCAGAGCATGAAAGATAGTGCGATCTTCATTAATGCAGGCAGAGGTGCGACAGTTGATGAATCTGCCCTTATTGAGGCATTACATAACGAAGAAATCGCGGGTGCAGGGCTTGATGTATTTAAGCAAGAGCCGATTGATGTCGATCACCCTCTTCTGTCGATGAAACAAGTGGTAGCCCTTCCTCACATCGGAAGTGCAAGTGTTGAAACAAGGATGAAGATGGCTGAACTTGCTTGCAGAAACATAAGCAATATATTGAATGGAAAAAGCGCAGAAACGCCAGTTGTATAAGGAGGGACAAGATGTATCGTTCTTTAGCAGGAAGAACAGCCATCGTTACGGGAGCTAGCCGTTTAAACGGAATTGGCGCAGCTGTATGTGTTGAGCTTGCAAGTAGGGGAGCTAATGTATTCTTTACGACTTGGGGGACATATGATACAAATATGCACACAGGCAACCATACAAATGACCCAGAACAGCTTCTGGAGAAACTAAAAAATTCAGGAGTAAAATCTCTGTATGAAGAAATTGACCTTAGCATTTCAGAACAAATTCCAAAACTTCTAGAAAAAGTTGAACGAGAACTAGGTGCACCGAGCATTCTTATAAACAATGCCTGTATGTCGCAGAATCACAACTGGGAAGATACGACCAGTGAGATTTTAGATGCTCACTATAGGATCAACATACGAGCGACGACTCTATTAAGTATAGAGTTTGCCAAACGTTTTACAGGAAACAGAGGGAGCATCGTTCACCTCACATCTGGCCAGTCGAAAGGTCCGATGCTCGGTGAATTAGCGTATGCTGCTACAAAAGGAGCTGTTGATTCGTTAACGATTTCCTTAGCTGCTGAAATTGGACATAAAGGAATCACTGTTAATGCAGTGAATCCTGGCCCTACAGATACAGGCTGGATCAATCCAGAATTAGAAAAAGTTCTTCTTCCAAAGTTTCCTGGTGGTAGGATCGGGAAACCAGAAGATGCGGCAAGGTTAGTCGCTTTTTTAACAACACCAGAAGCAGAGTGGATAACGGGACAGATCATACATTCAGAAGGTGGATTCTTAAGACAATAGAAAATTTTTTGAAACTGACTTTAGTGGTAACTTCGTGTACCCAAAAAGTCAGTTTTTTTATTAAAATTAAATTATTTATAAATATACTATTGAATTAATTTTTATACAGTCCTATAATGAACCATAACTTATTTAAGGAGTGATGGAATGAGAGCAGGAATTATTGGTGTAACCGGATATGGTGGGATGGAACTATTCCGGCTGCTATCTGCACATGCGGAGATTACCGAAGTTGTTCTCTATTCATCCTCTAAAGCGGGTAATGAGCTTTCAGAAGAAATTCAGCATCTGTCTCATGTTCATGATCAGAAGCTGAGATCTCTCGAACAACTGCCAACCGATGGCTTAAATATCGTATTTTCCTCCGCACCGAGCGGCGTTTCAACAGAGTTTCTCCCTTCACTAGTCGATGAAAATTTAAAAATCATTGATCTAGCAGGAGATTTTCGTTTGAAAGATGCTGACACCTATCGAGCGTGGTACAAAAAAGAACCGCCTCCACAATCACTCGTGAATGAAGCTGTATACGGATTAACAGAATGGAAGAGAGAAGAGGTAAAGAATGGGAAGCTGATCGCGAACCCAGGATGTTATCCAACCGCAGCTCTCATAGGTATTCTCCCGTTACTAAAAGAAAACGTGATCAATCCATCTTCACTCGTGATTGATGCAAAGAGCGGTATTTCCGGAGCGGGTGCTACGCCGGGCAAAGCGACGCATTTTGCACAAGTAAATGATAGCCTCGGTATCTACAAGATCAATCAACATCAGCACATTCCAGAGATCGAGCAAACGATACAGTCTAGTACGGATACTGAAACGAAAATTACATTCAATACACATCTCGTTCCAATGACAAGGGGCATCATGACTACGATGTATGCGGAATTCACAGATCCAGTTACCTCAAGATCTGTAAAAGAAATATATGAATCTTATTACGGCAGTGAATACTTCGTCAGAGTTCATAAAGAAAAAGCCAATCTGTTTACTAAGCAAGTATATGGATCAAATTTTTGTGATGTAACGTTTGCCGTCGATGAACGGACAAATCGAATCACAGTGATCTCTTGTATTGACAATCTATTAAAAGGAGCGGCAGGTCAAGCGGTTCAAAATATGAATGTAATGTTCGGAATGGATGAAACGAAGGGATTAAAATCTTCACCAATGTTCCCTTAACTAGAGGAGGCAAGATAGATGCAGGCAACAAAAGCGGCTATTCAGAAGATAACAGGTTTAAATATCGCGACGCCAAGAGGATTCTACGCAAGTGGAATTCATTGTGGAGTGAAACATAAAAAACTCGATCTAGGATTGTTGTATAGTATTACTCCGGCAAACGCGGCAGGTGTTTATACAACGAACCAAGTACAGGCTGCTCCGCTAAAAGTTACTCAGAATAGTATCTCTCAAGAAGGGAAGCTTCAAGCGATCATCGTGAACTCTGGGAATGCAAATGCTTGTACAGGAAAAAAAGGCATGAAAGATGCTGAGCACATGCAGAGGCAGACCGCTGAAAAGCTCGATATCCCTTCGCACTATGTTGGAGTTGCCTCAACAGGGGTAATCGGTGAACATCTGCCGATGGATAAAATATCAACTGGTATTGAAAACTTAGTGCTAGATTCTGAGTTGAAAGGATCGATCGACTTTTCTCAATCCATTTTAACGACAGATACGGTTTCCAAAAATACAGCTTACACGCTAAAAATTAATAATAAAATCATTACGATAGCAGGTACGGCGAAAGGATCAGGAATGATACATCCTAATATGGCTACGATGCTAGGTTTCATCACAACAGATGCAGCTGTCCAACAAGATGATCTTCACGATGCTTTGTCTTTTGCCGTAGAACGTACGTTTAACTGTATTACTGTGGACGGTGATACATCGACGAACGACATGGTACTCATGCTCGCAAACGGAATGGGTGAGAATGAAGAGTTAAACAAAGACCACCCTGAATGGCAACTATTTTTAGATGCACTCGTACTCGTTTGTGAAGATTTAGGCAAACTTATCGCAAAGGATGGGGAAGGAGCGAGCAAGCTGATCGAGGTTCATGTTAATGGTGCAGCATCCGATAAAGATGCGAGAATCATAGCAAAAACCGTAGTGGGCTCTCCGTTAGTGAAGACCGCTGTATTTGGGTGCGATGCCAACTGGGGCAGAATTCTTGCTGCAGCTGGATATAGTGGAGTTTCGTTTAATCCGGACACCGTAAAAATACAAATCGGTGAACATGAAGTTGTAGTAGATGGAGAACCGGTTCTATTTTCGGAAGAGAAAATTCGTATTTACTTAAAAAGCCACGAGATTCATATCTCGGTTGAACTATCAGAAGGTTTAGGAAGTGGAAGAGCGTGGGGATGTGATCTTACGTATGATTATGTTCAGATAAATGCAAGTTACCGCACTTAAATGGAGGCGAGTGTTGTGTTTCATGTTATGAAAATTGGAGGAAGTACGCTAGCTAACTTACAGTCTGCTTTTTTTGAAGCTCTTAAAAATAGGATTCAACTAGGCGAAAAGATTGTGATCGTTCATGGAGGAGGGCCGGAAATTAATAAAAAGCTGTCAGAATCCGGATTGCCTTTAGAAATGAAGAATGGAATCCGAGTAACAAGCACAGAATCACTTTCCTGTGTGAAGACAGCGTTAAAGGACATTACCAATACAAACCTAGTAGAGAGATTAAATAACGAAGGCATATCAGCTCAAGGACTTTCTGGAGCAGAGAATTCCTTGCTCACTTGTGATTTTTTAGATAAAGAGAATTATGGATGGGTTGGAAACGTTCAGAAAGTAAATATAGAGATCATCCAAAACGTGTTAGATGATGGAAAAATTCCAGTCATAGCATCTTTAGGTGTAACAGAATCCGGAGAAACAGTTAATATTAACGCAGACACGGCAGCAGGAGAAACTGCAGCTGCACTATCCGCCGAAACAATCTGTTTTATTACAGATACCCCTGGTGTTTCCGTGAATGGAGAGTGGATGGAATGCTTAACGATCACTGACATTTTAACCAGTATTGTTGAAGGACACATAAGCGGTGGCATGGTTCCAAAAGTTGAAGCAGCTATTAAATGTCTGGACCTAAACATCAAGCAAGTACGAATCACCGATCAAACTCTGTCTGGTACAGAATTGCTGAAGGAGGTACTGATAACATGAGTGCACTTTTTCCAACCTATAAAAGAAAACAGATACAACTTCAAAAAGGAAACGGAACTTATGTATATGACCAAGACAATAAAAAGTATCTTGATTTCACGAGCGGCATAGCTGTAACGAGTCTAGGACATTGTCATCCTGATGTGGTTGCAGCTCTCCAAAAGCAAAGCGAATGCATCTGGCATACTTCCAATCTCTTTGAAAACCAACAGCAAGAGTTGCTCGCAGAGACTCTTGTGAAGCACACACATTTGGATTTAGCCTTCTTTTGCAATAGTGGAGCTGAAGCGAACGAAGCTGCGATCAAGCTTGCTAAGAAATTCACAAAGAAAAATAAGATCATTACGTTTAACGATTCATTTCACGGCAGAACGTTCGGTTCCATGTCGGCGACGGGTCAACAAAAGATAAAAGAAGGATATGGACCGCTTCTGTCAACATTCATACATCTGCCCTGGAACGATATTGAGCAATTGAAGAAACAGGCAGACAACGACACAGCTGCGATCATGATGGAAGTCATCCAGGGAGAAGGAGGGATTAAAATCGCTGACCCAGATTTTTATAAAGAAGTGCAAGAAATCTGTGAGAAGAACGATATTTTATTAATTATAGATGAAGTCCAAACCGGTATCGGCAGAACGGGAAAAAGATATGCCTATGAACACTTCGAATTAGATCCTGATATCGTTACCCTTGCCAAAGGACTAGGAAACGGCTTTCCGATAGGAGCTATGCTTGGAAAGAGAAAACTAGCTGATACGTTTGGTCCAGGAAGCCATGGAACGACCTTTGGAGGAAATCCTCTTGCATGTGCAGTCAGCCAAAGTGTTTTGAATATCATCTTTCATGACGAATTTTTAAAAGAGGTTGAGAGGAAAGGAAAGAACTTCAAAGCGCAATTAGAAAATCACTTAATAGATTTCCCTGCGGTAAAGGAAATACGAGGAAAAGGATTATTGATAGGAATAGAATGTGAGCGGGCTGGAGAATTAATAGTGAATTTAGAAGAACAAGGTTTATTAACCGTTCCTGCAGGCGAGCATGTTATTCGATTATTACCCCCGTTAAATGTTACGGATGAAGAACTAACATCAGCGTTAAACACGATTCTAGCAGTGTTTAATAACAAATTTGAAAAAGTGACGTAAAAAGAAATTAGATATTTTTTTACCTATAAATGAATAAAAATACATTAAACTATATATTTTATACAAGGAGTGGAACGTAACATGAAAGGCTGCATAACGCTATCTAACGGTCATACATTTGATGGTGACTGGATTAGTGACAACCAATATGGTTCAGGTGAAGTTGTATTTTATACAGGAATGACTGGATACGAGCAAGTATTAACAGATCCTTCTTATCAAGGACAGATTGTCGTGTTTTCTTATCCTTTTATCGGAAACTACGGATTTGATAATAAGAGTATGGAATCCGCCAAAATTCAAGTGGCAGGAGTAGTTATGGCAGAGTGCTTTGAATTCGCTGCAAAAGATAACCGCCAATCTATCGTTGACTTGCTAAACGCGTATCAAATCCCTGCTCTAACCAATGTAGATACAAGATCTCTTATTCAACAAATTCGAATAAAAGGATCCCTCCCAGCGGTTATGCATGTACCAAGCATCATTCCTGATTCTTTTCAGCTAGAAGAATATTGGCCGACGACATCAATGAAAAAGAAAGGTTCAGGAGACACACATATAGTATTGATCGATTTTGGATATAAGAAGTCAATCGTTGATGCTCTTGTTAACGAGGGATGCAGAGTAACAATTGTTCCTTTTGATCAAGATATAGCCAATATCGAAAAATTGAATCCAGATGGTTTTCTCTTTTCAAATGGTTCTGGTGATCCTATGAGGTTCTCTGCCTATTTTCATCGTTATAAAAATCTAGCGATGCGCTATCCCACGTTAGGCATCTGTCTCGGTCATCAGATACTCGCTTTAGCATTCGGCGGTGAGACGCGAAAGCTGAAATTTGGTCATCGTGGTGCGAATCAGCCAGTTATGAACTTGAAGACAGGGAAAGTATCGATGAGTTCACAAAATCATAGTTATGTCGTTCAAAAAGAAAGTTTAGCAGAAACAGGGTTCAATATTTGGTTTGAAAATGTGAACGATGGAAGTGTCGAAGGATTATGGCATCATTCATTCGACGTTGCGAGTGTGCAATTCCACCCGGAAGCAGCGCCTGGTCCGAACGAACATAAGGAAATATTTCAAAACTTTATTAAAAGTGTACAACATACAGAGAAGGTGAGAAGTTATGCCTAAACAACAAGACATCAAGAAAGTGCTCGTGATCGGATCAGGACCGATCGTAATCGGGCAGGCAGCAGAATTTGATTATTCGGGAACACAGGCATGTAAAGCGTTAAAAGAAGAAGGGATAAAAGTAGTCTTGATCAACAACAATCCGGCTACGATCATGACGGACAACACGTTTGCAGACGTTATATACTTTGAACCCTTAACAGCAGAATATGCTGAACAGATTATCCAAAAAGAAAAACCGGATGGACTCTTAGCCACGGTTGGAGGTCAAACAGGACTTAACTTGGCGATGGAACTTCATGAGAAAGGAATTTTAAAGAAGTATGAAGTTAAACTTTTAGGTACAGATATTCATTCTATACAAAAAGCAGAAGACCGTGATCTGTTTCGATCATTGATGAAGCATCTCGGTGAACCTGTACCAGAAAGTGAGATTGTTACTTCAGTAGACGAAGCGATCTATTTTGCTGAAGTGACCGGTTATCCGGTAATTGTTAGACCAGCATATACGCTCGGGGGATTTGGTGGCGGTATTGCTTCCTCTAAAGAGAAGCTAATCTCTCTAGTTAAACAAGGTCTATCAGCAAGTCCGATTAACCAATGTCTGATTGAAAAAAGTATTGCAGGCTACAAAGAGGTTGAATATGAAGTGATGCGTGACAAGAACGGAACATGCATCACGGTTTGTAACATGGAAAACGTTGACCCTGTTGGTGTTCATACAGGTGATTCTGTAGTAGTAGCTCCTAGCCAGACTTTAACAGATGATGAGTATCAGTCACTTAGAAAAGCATCATTAACCATCATTTCTGCGCTTGAAATCGTAGGAGGTTGTAATATACAGTTTGCACTTCATCCAGATAACTCACAATATTATTTGATCGAAGTGAATCCGCGTGTGAGCAGGTCATCTGCTTTAGCATCAAAAGCAACCGGATATCCGATCGCAAAGATCGCTGCCAAACTTGCCCTAGGTTATAACCTGCATGAATTGAAGAATCCAGTAACCGGAACGACCTTTGCGAGTTTTGAACCAGCGTTAGATTATGTAGCTGTAAAAATGCCAAGGTGGCCGTTCGATAAGTTTCCTCATGCAGACCGAGATCTCGGAACCCAGATGAAAGCGACAGGCGAAGTGATGGCGTTAGAGAGAAACATGGCTTCAGCGTTTCAAAAGGCGATCCGTTCATTAGAGCTGAAAACGAACGGTATGTATTTGAAAGAACTATCTGCATTAGATGAGGACACACTTCTTGATCTCGTCGTATCAGCAGATGATCGTCGTTTTTTCGTGGTGATGGAACTGTTGAAAAGAGGAATAACTGCAGACAGAATTCATGAATTAACACAAATCACACCTTACTTTTTATCCATCTTTCAAGAGATGGTCTCTATGGACAATATGCTACAAAATACGAGTCTAGAAAAAATAGATAAACAACAACTGCAACTGGCTAAAAAGTATGGTTTTTCAGATCAATACTTATCAGAGATCTGGTCTGTTTCAGAGTTAGAGGTACGCAATAAGAGAATAGAGATGGATATCACACCGACGTATAAGATGGTGGATACGTGTGCAGCAGAGTTCGAAGCAAAAACGACTTATTTTTATTCCAGTTGGAGCGGGAAGAGCGATAGAATCCCAAGCACGAAGAAAAAAGTGGCAGTCATCGGATCCGGTCCCATACGAATCGGGCAAGGTGTTGAATTTGATTATTGTTGTGTGCACAGTGCTATAGCTCTCAATTCTTTTGGATATGAAGCCATCTTGATTAACAATAATCCAGAAACAGTAAGTACGGACTATGAAGTGTCTGACTCCCTATATTTTGAGCCTCTAACCTTTGAAGACATCAATCATGTTTTGGAGTTTGAAGGAATTTCAGATGTCATTCTGCAATTTGGCGGCCAAACATCTATCAATTTGGCTAAGAAGTTAGAAGAGGCGGGGTATTCTGTTCTTGGAAGTCCGGCTGACACCGTAGACCAAATGGAAGACAGAGAGCGTTTTTATCAATTTTTGGACACATTGAATATTCCTAAAGTTCCAGGATTTTCGGCGGTAAGCGAAAAAGAAGTGAAGCTTTATGCAAACAAACTAGGGTTTCCAATCCTTCTACGTCCATCATACGTGATTGGTGGAAGCGGGATGAAGGTGCTTTATTCTGAAAACGAACTTACAGGTTACCTAAATCATGAACAAGTGAATTATCCTGTTTTGATCGATACATTTTTAGAAGGTTCAGAAGCCGAGGTAGATGTTTTAAGCGATGGTGCAGATCTATTCATTCCTGGTATTTTTGAACATCTAGAAGGAACCGGGGTTCATTCTGGAGATAGTCTGACTGTCACACCACCGCAATCTTTATCAAATCATGTGATCGATCAAATAATATCTTTCTCTAAAAAGATAGCACTTAACTTATCGTATAAAGGATTGTTTAATATTCAATTCGCTATTAAGAATGAAAGTGTATATGTTATTGAAGTGAACCCAAGAGCATCTAGAACCGCTCCCATCATGAGTAAGATTACGAATGTAAACCTTGTGCAGAAAGCAACACAATTGCTTCTTGGTCATTCATTAAAGTCATTGAACCTTGAACAAGAGCATAACGGACAACCGGAAGTAACAGTAAAAGCGCCTGTTTTCTCAACTATAAAACTGCCTGGGGTTTCTCCGGTGTTAAGTCCGATGATGCTTTCTACTGGAGAAGTGATAGGAACAGATGCCGATTTTAATGGAGCTTTAGTTAAAGCTTTGAAAGGATCGAGTCTTCAATTGGCTGATTTTTGGAATGATCAAGGAAGTATTTTTGCGGAAGGAACCCTCGCTGAAGCTGCTTCAAAAGCCTGGGAGGAATGTGGATATTCCGTACTTACTGCAAAAAATCTAACATTTGATGAATGGTTAAAAACAGACAATAAAGCCATCTATATAAATTTTTCGAATGACAGCGAAAGCCACAATGCTAAGCGTGCCGTTCTAGAAAGAGTCCATGTACTAACAAGAAAAGAAACATCTAACGCTTATTTAGATGCGATACGCACCTCGAATAAAATGAGAAAGGAAGTGCTGATCTAATGTCAATCGTATCCCCACTTCGCCAAACGCGAACTCAGAAAGATTTCCTAACGCTGATGGATTATTCTACATCTGAGATCATCGACTTATTGAACCTTGCGAAAGACTTAAAAAAACAAGGTCCATCTGCACCACCTTTACTAAAAGGAAAGATCTTAGGAATGATTTTCGAGAAATCATCAACGCGTACTCGCGTTTCGTTCGAGGCTGCAATGCTGCAGCTCGGCGGCCATGCGATCCATCTATCGACTCGTGATATTCAGATGGGTAGAGGAGAATCAATCTCAGATACAGCGAAAGTCTTGTCCGGTTATCTGGATGCGCTAATGATTCGTACGTTTCATCAATCCACAGTTGAAGAGCTTGCACAGAGTGGATCTATACCCGTAATCAACGGACTTACGGATGATTTTCATCCATGTCAGATACTAGCAGATCTTCTTACAATTTTAGAATATAAAGGGTCATTCAAAGGGAAAAAGTTGGCGTATATTGGAGATGGAAACAATGTGGCACATTCCTTAATGATCGGCGCTGCAAAAGTTGGGATGGATTGTACCATTATTTGCCCTGAAAACTACGAACCGAAGGAAGAGATTGTTTCTTATGCAAAAGAAGTTGCGAAACAAAACGGTTCTGTTATCGAAGTAACTCATGATCCGATTGAAGGTATTAAAAATAGTGATGTGATTTATACAGATGTTTGGGCGAGCATGGGGCAAGAAGCTGAAGCTGAGGTACGTCTGGAACATTTTAAAGATTATCAAGTGAATCAAGAGCTGGTTTCATATGCAAAGAGTGACTATATCTTTATGCATTGTTTGCCTGCGCATCGAGAGGAAGAGGTGACGGCGGAGATTATTGATGGTCCTCATTCTGTTGTTTTTCATGAGGCTGAAAACCGTCTTCACGCACAAAAAGCATTGCTTGTTCGTTTGATGAGTTAACAGGTTAACATAAAATACATGCATAGCTTCTTGTTTTTATTTTTTTGTCTCCTTTGAATAGTTGGTTGTAGTGGAAGGTGGGAGACTCCTGCGGGACAGGCGGGCAGGTGAGACACTTAAAAGTAAAACGTACGAATGTGGCTCACCGCCTGCCCCGCGGAAAGCGAGCACCTGAAACGGAAACCAACAGCTTTTAAGCTTACAATAAACATCAAAAAAAGAAGCCGCTCTAGATTGAGCGGCTTCTTCGTTATCATTAAAATACTTGTTCTAATTCAACAACACCAGGAACTTCTTCAAGAAGTGCACGTTCGATACCTGCTTTTAGTGTGATTGTTGAACTTGGGCAGCTACCACACGCTCCCATTAGGCGTACTTTTACTACACCTTCTTCAATATCCACTAATTCTACGTCTCCTCCATCACGAAGAAGGAATGGGCGTAATTTATCAAGAACTTCTTCAACTTGTTCACGCATCTCTAAGTTTTGAGTTTCAGCCATAATAATCAAGGCTCCTTTCTTAAAAAGAACTTACTCTTAGTATACGGGATATGGAATAAAAAATCCATGAGCAAGCATCATGATATTTGCTCCTTTTTCTTTTATGAAAAATAAGGTATGATGAAAGCAAATAAGCGCATACATTGAGGTGATTCTTCATGAGTAACTCATTTAGTATTAAAGTATATGGAGCTGAACAGAAATGTGCCAGCTGTGTTCATCTTCCTTCAGCAAAAGAAACGGCTGAATGGCTAGAGGCAGCAATCTCAAGAAAATTTCCGAACTTATTGTTTAATGTTCTTTATATAGACATGGAAAATACGGAAAATGAGATCGATCAGGTATTTTCAGAAAGAATTGTTGAAGAAGACCTTTTTTATCCTGTCGTGGTGATTGATGGAGAGGTAGTAGCAGAAGGTAATCCGAATTTAAAAACAATCTATGCAATTATAGAACAGAATGGTTATGGCGCTGTAAGTTAAGCGCCTATTTTTTATATTTTGGGTTTGTACACACGCCTTGTACTTCTCTTAAGAATAAGATGTATAGAGAAAAAAGGAGGCAAATTGTATTGTTGAACCCTTTAAAAGGTAAAAGTCATAAAGATGAGTCTTCCTCATTTGCAGGACATCATCACCATCATTATCATGATCTTTGTCTCGAGTACATGGGGCAGAAGGTTACGATCGAACTAAATGATGGAAATGTATATCACGGTCAATTGCATAGCTATGACCAAGATAATATGTATATGATCATGCCAGGTGAGAAAGCTGATCGAAATAGCCGTATCATTTTTGTCGGGCCGTTTTTTCCCGGCTTCGGAGTATTTGGTTTCCCGTTTTACCGAATTCGTAGATTCCGTCCTTATTATTGGTAAAAATACAGAAAAAGACCCATGCAGCTGCATGGGTCTTTTCTTATACTTGATATTTATATAACCAAAGAATTCCTGATTTTAATAAGCGTGGCACTCTACCAATAAGAGCAGTGCTACCCATCGTACCAAATCCGCTCTTCTTACCAAGAGAGCCCATAACACCTTTTAGTTTAATCTCGTTCATCTCAGGAAGAGGCTGCTCATTCCAACGAGCTAAAAGAACTTGTGAGATCTGTTCGGCTTGCTCCTCTGCTAATTGTGCACTTGGTGCATAAGGGAGGCTCGCGCAATCTCCAACAACGTATACATGCTCTTGGGTTGGAAGGTGATGATGTTCAGTTAGAACAACACGTCCTTGACTGTCTTTCTCAACATCTAAATCACGAACGATTCGGCTCGGCTGTATCCCTGCCGTCCAAACGATAGCATCACACTCTACCTTTTCGTCATGATTATAAAGAGCACCTTCTTCAACCTTTGTTACATTTGAATTATTGATGACTTCCACACCGTGTTCAACAAACCAGTTTTGTACATAGTTGCTTAATCTCTTCTTATAAGCGGAAAGTATCATATCACCACGGTCAAATAGTTTAATCGTAAGATCAGGACGGCTCTCACGAAGTTCAGATGCCAACTCAACTCCTGAAAGACCGGCACCAACTACTGCAACAACCGCATTAGCGTGCAAGTTGTTTAGAATTTGATACGTTTGACGAGACTTATCAATGGTCTGGATGCTAAGCGTAAATTGGTCAGCACCAGGGACATTATGATATTTGTCTTCACAGCCTAGACCGATAACCAAATCATCATATGAAACCGCATCTTGGTCTTTTAATAGAACTTTCTTTTCTTTTACATCAATTGAAGTAACTTCGCCATATTTAATATTCAGACGTGGGTGGTCTGGAAAAGTTACACGAACATGATGATCAGATATCGTACCTGCAGCAAGTGCGTAATATTCAGTCTTCAAACAATGATAAGGCACACGATCAATAAGCGTAAGCTGAATGTTTTCAGGGAGGTCTGAGGAATTAAGAAGTCTCTTTAGAACACGCATATTTCCATATCCTCCGCCAAGTAAAACGAGGTGTTTCATTTGTCATTTCCCCTTTTCTTTCAAGACAATTCTTATCTGTTTTTAGAATGCTTTATATAAGTAAATAACCTTAACTCGAAATAAGTAAACGATTACACGTTTTTGACATGTTTAAGTATAGCACTTTGCAACAATTTCACAACTCTTTTATAGAAAATACATAGGAAGAATGAGTGTTTACATTGACTACAACTATAGAAACCGTTAGGATGGATTCATCAAGAGGTGAAGAATTAAATGAGACCGATTATAGAGTTTTGTGTAAGTAATTTAGCGAGTGGTGCACAAAAAGCGCTCGAAGAACTTGAGAAAGACTATGATTTAGACGTAATCGAGTATGGGTGTCTAGGCTATTGTGGACACTGTGCAAAATCGTTGTTTGCTCTCGTAAATGGAGATATTGTTCACGGAGAAACCTCAGATGAACTTGTTAAAAATATATACACTCATATAGAAGAAAACGGAATGTTTTAAGAGGCAGCTATTCAAAAAATGGATAGCTGCTTTTTTCATGGATAAGGACTGTACGATTGGGAAAAATATCTAGCATATAATTTTACGAAAAACGATTGCATTTTTGTCGAAATTTGTTACATTAGAAAAGGGTCAGTCATTGGATGTCTGACAACTAACGTGCTAATAGTAAGCGTTTTCTTCCAAATTACAAAAGGGGTGTACGAATATGCAAATTTTATGGGGATTAGGTGGTATGCTCGTTCTTCTTGTAATCGCATTCTTACTTTCTCAAAATAAGAAAGCGATTAACTGGAGAACGGTAATAGGTGCACTTGCAATTCAAGTTGCTTTTGCATTGGTCGTTCTTAAATGGGATGCTGGAAAACAAGCATTACAAGGCGTCTCACAAAAAGTTTCAAACGTTGTAGCTTACGCAAACGAAGGGATTACTTTCTTGTTTGGAAGTATGATTCCAGCAGAAGGAAAAGGGTTTATCTTTGCGTTTCAAGTTTTAACCGTTATCATTTTCTTCTCTTCTCTAATTTCAGTTCTTTACTATCTAGGTATCATGCAATGGGTGGTAAGAATCTTAGGAGGAGCTTTATCTAAACTTTTAAAAACAAGTAAAGCAGAATCAATGAGTGCTACTGCAAATATTTTCTTAGGTCAGACAGAAGCACCTCTAGTTATTCGTCCATATATGAACCGTCTTACTCAATCTGAACTTTTTGCTGTAATGGTAGGTGGGCTAGCATCAGTAGCAGGTTCTGTATTGATTGGTTATTACCTATTAGGAGTACCTTTAGAATACTTAATCGCAGCTAGCTTTATGTGTGCTCCTGCAGGACTTGCGGTCGCTAAGATCATTGTTCCTGAAACTGAAGAGCCTGAAACAATGGGTGAGATCAAATTAGAACGTGACAAAGATACAGTAAACGTTATCGACGCAGCAGCAAAAGGTGCTGGAGATGGACTTCAGATCGCGCTTAACGTTGGAGCAATGCTACTTGCTTTCATCGCACTTATCGCTTTAGTTAACGGTATCCTTGGTGGAATCGGTGGCTGGTTCGGTTATGAGATCACTCTTCAACAAATTCTAGGTTATCTTTTCGCTCCAATCGCATTTATTATTGGTGTACCTTGGGAAGAAGCGGTTAAAGCAGGAACGTTCATCGGTCAAAAGATCGTATTGAACGAGTTTGTAGCTTACTCTTCATTCGCACCTCAAATTCCAGACTTAATGCCGAAAACGGTAGCGGTTGTAAGTTTCGCACTATGTGGTTTCGCGAACCTTTCATCGATCGCAATCCTTTTAGGTGGTCTTGGAGCAATGGCACCTAGCCGTCGTCCAGACATCGCAAGACTTGGAATGCGTGCTGTAATCGCAGCTACAATTGCTAACTTACTAAGCGGTGCAATCGCTGGTATGTTCATTCTATAAGAATCATTTTAAGATGCTCAAGCCGATGCTTGAGCATCTTTTTTGATAGGGAGTCTGTTTCTAAGCGCAATCTGAAGAATACCAGAGAGGGTATCTTCATCTATAATTAAGTCTGAACGAACAAGATTAGGTTGAAATGAGAGTTAATTAAGCCGTAACGACGCACAATTAAGTCTAAATTCTAAAATAAAGGCATTTCGCTAAATTTCGACAACCGACTTGACATCTAGACAACCGATATACCCCTATGGTGAACAATAAAAAACCGCAGTGGAAATCTTCCCTGCGGTTTGTCTTCTATATTTAAGCCTGCTGAGCGATCTGTTTCATCACCCACGGCTGCATTCGGTTGTATAATGCTACGAATAACAGTGTAATGATCGTACCTTTTATCAAGTTAAACGGTGTTATTCCTTTTAATATAAGATCAAGCATCATCTGGCTAGACATCGGATCAGCACCAAGGAACCACGTATATGCTGGTAAGATGATCAAGTAGTTGAGCAGTCCCATCATAAATGTCATCAAAACCGTTCCTAAGATCAAGCCCGCTGAAAGACGTTTAACAGAATTCTTTTTGCGGAATAAGTAGGATACTGGAAGAATGAAAAGAATACCGGCCACAAAGTTTGCTATTTGACCAACTGGTACTCCTGTAAAGCTCCCAACAATTCCGTAGTGTAGAACATTTTTTATGGCTTCTACCATAATACCTGCCGCTGGTCCGAAAATGATTGCGGCTAGAAGTGCAGGCACCTCACTAAAGTCAATCTTTAAGAATGGAGGTAACCCTGGGAACGGAAAGTCGAGCATCATCAGCACATAAGCAATCGTACTTAGCATCGATACCGCTACCATTTGTTTAATCTTTCCCTTTTGCATTGAAATCTCTCCTCTTTTGTGTTGCGCCATCTCATGATTTCGAATGCAGCACAGCCTGCTTCACACAAAAACAAAAAATCCTTAGTCAGTTAATGAGACTAAGGGAGTTTGTAAGTATGATAAACAGCATGTAAAAGATGCACAATTAAATGGCATGCTTAAACAAAGGGTTCTTATTAGAGTTGAACCGCTGTACCTACATCTTCTCCCATCCAGACTATACTGTCGGCTCTGGAATTACACCAGATCAGCAAAAAAAGAAAACTTTTCCGCTCACGGGCTGATGAAGAGGGAATCTTCAAATACCGCCGGTCGGGAATTTCACCCTGCCCCGAAGATGGATCGCTATTGTATTTTGTTACATCACCTATTATACTTTAAAAAATGTAAGTTGTGAACGAATATGCAATAACCATACCTTCCAAATAGAGGATGAACCAATATGAAGTTAACATTTGAATATACATGGCCATATGAAAGAATGATGAAAGATATATATATTTCGGAGTGTCCGTTCTGCCAACAAGACAATGTTTTGACTTCATTTAAAGAAGAACAACTGAGTCTGGCTCAAGAGGGAATCAAGCAAATCCTTATCATGCCTTGCTGTCACGGCAAGTTAACGATACTGAACGCAGACGATGACTATTTTTATACGGACGAAAAACTAAGAGGTCAATCATAAGGAGCAGGGTTAAAGCAATGGATACGTTGAAATTCACAAAGATGCATGGATTAGGCAATAATTACATCTATATAAACATGTTTGAAGAGTCGATTGAAGAGGCTGATCTGTCGAGCTTAGCAACGGCCGTTTCGAATCCTTACACGGGTATCGGATCAGATGGAATGATACTTATCTGCCCAAGCAAGTTAGCGCCGGTTAAGATGCGAATCTTTAATAACGATGGTTCTGAAGCTAAAAACTGTGGAAACGGACTTCGTTGTGTAGCCAAATATTCATATGAAAACGCCTTAGTTAAAGAAAAAGAATTTCAGATCGAAACACTAGGTGGATTAGTAACTGCTATAGTAACAACAGATAAGAACAACAAAGTATCACTCGTTACGGTAAATATGGGGAATCCAATCCTACAACCTCAACAAATTCCTGTAACCGGATTTAACCACCTTCAGCAGGTAGTGAATGAGGAAGTATCTTTTGATGGAACACCTTTAAAACTAACTGCTGTATCAATGGGTAATCCGCATGCGGTGTTCTTTGTGGATAGCATTGAGGAAGCACCCTTACATTCCTTAGGTCCTATAATCGAAAAAGACAGCATGTTTCCTGATTGGGTAAATGCAGAGTTTGTTGAAGTGGTGTCTAAAAGTGAAATGCACTTTAGGGTTTGGGAAAGAGGATCAGGCATAACACAAGCATGTGGTACGGGAGCATGTGCAGCCGCTGTAGCCGCTGTTCTAAACAAAAAAGCAAAAAGAAATACAGACATTACCGTTCATTTAGCAGGCGGTGATCTTATCATTAATTGGAAAGATGATGGAGATGTTTGGATGACCGGTCCAGCTGAAATAATCTGTACAGGTGAATATCATAATAACAGGTAGAGGGTGCAGACGATTAGTTTGCACTTACCAAAAAAAGAAAGCAGAGATGCTTTCTTTTTTTAGTCCTTAACCTCAGCCTGCTCACGATGGTGGACGATTTTGTCAGTATGTTCTATTCCCCATTGAAGCATGGATTGAATAATAGGGATCAATGTTTCACCAAACGAAGTTAGAGAATATTCCACTTTAGGAGGGACTTGTTTATATACTTCCCGGTGTATGATTCCATCACGCTCCAATTCACGTAATTGTAGGGTAAGCATCCTCTGTGTAATTCCAGGAACAAGACGCTTTAGTTCATTAAATCGTATCTCTCCATCGATCAAGTGGTACAAAATTACGCTCTTCCACTTACCACCGATAATATCTAGAGTCGCTTCAACAGGACATGAGTAGCCGTGAGATTGCCAATTGGATAAGTCGAATTGCTGTTTACTAGTCATAGAAATGCTCCTTTAGTATAAAAAATGATACTATGACACAAAAATGTGCGTACTTTTCATTTTTGTTTTTACTTTTATAATATAGCGTGTAGGGTGACAAAACAACTTAATTACATCTCAGAAAAATTGAAGGAGCGATAAATCACCATGAATAAAGATGCTAAAAAACAAGAAATCTTAGAGGCGTTCCAGTTCAGACATGCGACAAAGGAATTTGATCCAGAGAAAAAAATTTCAGATGAAGACTTTGCATTTATTTTAGAAACAGGACGTCTTTCACCGAGTTCATTCGGTTTTGAGCCTTGGCGTTTTGTTGTCATTCAAAACCAAGAGCTACGTGAGCAGTTAAAGCCTGTTTCATGGGGAGCACAAAAACAATTACCGACTGCGAGTCACTATGTAGTGATGCTCGCACGTACTGCAGAAGATATGATGTATGACTCAGCTTACATTGAGTATATGATGAAAGAAGTGAAGAATCTTCCCAAAGAAGCATATGAAGCGATCAGCGGGTTTTACAAGACGTTCATAGAATCAGACTTTAAGCTACTTGGAAACAATCGAGCTATGTTCGATTGGGCAGCTAAACAAGTCTATATTGCACTAGGAAATATGATGACAGCAGCTGCTCAAATTGGTATTGATTCTTGCCCGATCGAAGGATTTGATCAAGCGAAAGTTCAGGCCATCTTGGAAAAAGAGGGAGTGCTTGAAGGCGGAAATTTTGAAGTAGCGGTTATGGTAGGATTCGGTTATCGCGTAAACGAGCCTCGTCCAAAAGTTCGCCAAGATCTTAATGATGTTGTCAAATGGATTAAATAAAAGGAAATATAAAAGTGGAGGCACATTCGCCTCCACTTTTTTAGTATTTTTGAATGATGTTATAGAATGTATCACGTTCTACAGGCACTTTGTTAGCTGTTTTAATTAAATGTACAAGTTCTTTGCGCGTGATACCTGATGATGTTAATGCTCCAACAGCATGAGAGATACGTTCTTCGATCAACGTTCCGTGGATGTCACTAGAACCGAACGTTAATGCCATTTGAGTTAACTGAACGCCAATGTTGATCCAATACGCTTTGATATGGTCAAAATTATCTAGCATGAGTCGGCTGATCGCGATTGTTCTCATGTCATCAAAAGCGGAAGTTCTTCTCATCAACCCCATTGATTGTGTACGAGGCTGCATAGCTAGCGGGATAAATACCATGAATCCGTTCGTTGAATCTTGAAGTTGACGCAAGCGGTCCATATGAATGAGACGTTCTTCTTTCGTCTCAATAGATCCGTACAACATTGTTGCATGTGTTTTTAAGCCTAATCCATGAGCGATTTCGTGTGCTTCTAGCCACTGATCAGTCGATGCTTTGTCTGGGCTCATTTTTAAACGGTAGCGTTCTGTAAGAATTTCAGCACCACCGCCTGGCATCGTATCAAGACCCGCTTTAATCAATTCTTCTAATACTTCTTTCATTGAAAGTCCAGCAATTCTAGAGAAGAACTCGATCTCAGCACCTGTATAGGCTTTAACCGTGACTTGAGGATAATGTTTCTTTAAAGTACGAATCGTATCTAGATAATAATCGAATGGCACTTCATGATTATGGCCACCTACGATATGAAACTCTCGAATATTATCGTTCCAGCGTTTTTCAACATAGCTCAACAACTGCTCATCGTTCATTGTATAAGCGCCTTCTTCACCAGGCTTGCGCTTAAATCCACAGAAACTACAAGTGGCTTCACAAACGTTTGTTGGATTGATGTACAAGTTTTCGATAAAATAAACGTGGTCTCCGTTCTTACGCGTGTTTACCTCATTTGCTAAGGAAGCAACGCTCAAAAGATCGTTTGTTTCATAAAGATATAATCCGTCTTCAATAGAAAGACGCTCACCGTGAGTAACCTTCTCAGCGATTGCCTCCATGCGCGTATCTAGCGTTAATATATTTGCCATTACTAATCCCCCTAATTTTTCAAATGAAATGTTCGGATGATGTACACAATTTTTTAAGAGATAGGCATAAAGCGACACTCTCTCTTTACCAAATTTATACGAATACTTATGTATTATGAAAATTCAATACATGTCTTAATTGCATAATCATTATAATCCTATTCAAACTGTACGACAAGGGAAGCTGCTTTTTACAGGTAGGTTGTATGTAAAAAGTTTAGTTTTTTTACGAGCGACTCGTTGTCTAATAAATAGAAAAAATGTAAAATAAAAGGAACGGATATGTTGAAAACAAAGAGTGGAGTGACAAAAATGAAAGCCACAATACCAGCCACTAGACTTGAGAAGATCGAACAATTAGAGGCATTGCGTAATAAAATGATACAGGCGGCGAACGCGCTCGGTCTGCAGCATCCCATGGTGCTAAATTATAGTAGGAAAATTGATGAGACACATAATAAGATCATGGAGATGCAGCAAAGGGATAATTAATATAAAGCCGATTTCTTGAGGGCTTATTTAAGAGTCGTTATACTATAGATATAGATCCTTATTAGAGGAGTGATCATGATGATCGTTGAAATAACAGAAAGTGCAGCGAGTAGAATTAAAGAGATGCTAGCTGATGAAGAAGATCAAAACCAATTTCTCCGTGTAGCAGTTAAAGGCGGAGGATGTACAGGTCTTTCTTATGGTATGGGTTTTGATAGTGATAAGAGTGACTCAGACCAAGAAGAGATCATTGAAGGAATTCGCGTAGTAGTGGATGAAGAAAGTGCGAAAGTTCTAAAAGGAACGGTTGTTGACTTTAAACAGAACATGATGGGTGGAGGGTTTACGATTACAAACCCGAATGCAATCGCGTCATGCGGCTGTGGATCATCATTCCGTACAGCAACAAACGCTGGAACACCAGAAGAGTGTTAAATAAAAGAAAAAGCTCCTGCCTCTAGAAGAAGAGGCGGGAGCTTTTTTTGTTTTAAAGAATATTAAAGATAAACAATACGCCAAGTATATCTGATAAGACAGCAGCACTAATAAGTAAAACTTTCTTTTGCTTTTGTTGCTCTCTTAAACCAAGTGGCATTAAAAAGGTACCTAGTATAAAGAAAACAATTCCCAGTATTAAGTTAGTCTTCATTATGTAATTCTCCTTAACTAAAAACTAAAAAGGATAAAAGAAAACCCGGCGCGCCAACACCGGGTAAAAAATCATATCAGTCAGCGGCACTTGTCCGCCTCACAAACAATCATAACAAATATGACGTTTGCTATCCATAAGCAATTTATTCCACCGTGAATTTTTCTAGGTCTTGCAATAACTCTGTTAAACGTGGAAGTTCTCTTTTCGTGTCTTCTAGAAAGGATTCGTCTGTGATATGTAACTGATTGATGATCCTTTGCATCTCTTGAAGGCAGTCAGCGACATGCATTTCTTCTTCAGTAAACTGTCTGTTCATTTCCTACTTTCTCCTTTTAAACAATAGGTACTTATTAAAAAAATCAATAGGCGCAGGAACTTCCCCGCGCCAACTTAAGTTTAGAATAAGCTTGTGCTATGCAAAGGTTGCGTCTTCGCGTTTGGATCGATATAGGATTTAGCATTGTTAATTGCTGTAGGCGCTTCTCCGAAACCAGAAGCGATCAACTTTACTTTGCCATCGTACGTACATACATCACCAGCCGCATAAATTCCTTTAATATTTGTTTCCATTTTGGAATTTACAACAATTGAATTCTTTTGTATATCTAGGCCCCACGTTTTAATTGGACCAAGAGATGAGATGAAACCATAGTTTACGACAACAGCATCCACTTCAACCGTTTCTTTAACATCCCCATTTTCTAAAACAACTGCTGAGATCGTATTTCCATCACCGATCAATTCTTTTATTTGATAAGGTGTTTTAACAGCAACTTTTGAATTCATAAGTTGCTCAACACTATGTTCGTGTGCACGAAACTTATCGCGTCTATGGGTTAAAGTAATTTCTGGACAGATAGGTTCAAGCATTAATGACCAATCAAGAGCAGAATCTCCTCCGCCACAAACTAATACACGTTTTCCTGCGAATGCGTTTAGATCATTTACAAAATAATGCAGGTTTTTGCCTTCGTATTGTTGAGCTGTCGCTAGTTCTAAACGACGAGGTTGAAATGCACCTACGCCAGCCGTAATTAATACTGCCTTACTGTAATGAACATTTTTATCTGTTGTTAATTCGAAGATTTCTTCATTCTTTTCAACGTTTTGAACGGATTCCTCTAAGACCACTGTTGGGTTGAACTGCATCGCTTGCTCTTTCAGGTTATTAACGAGATCTTGAGCAAGTACTTTGGGAAAACCAGCAACATCATATATGTACTTTTCAGGATAGAGAGCAGATAACTGACCGCCAAGTTGAGGCATGCTCTCAATGATCTTCACCTTCATCTGGCGCATGCCACCATAGAATGCAGCAAACAAGCCTGAAGGTCCTCCGCCAATAATTGTGATATCGTAAATTTCTTTTGTCATAACTTTCACCTCTTCTAGATTTATGACTGATGAACATGGAATATGTTCTGACCAGAACGTGCTATCTCTCATTTTACATTCTTGAAGGAAGCCCAAAGTCCTCTTTTTGATTGTAGATTTTGACAATCGAAACAATGATAAGAAAGGCATACTCCACAAGAATTTGAAACATCATCATATCGAAAAAAGGGTTGAAAAAACAAGAAAAAAGGAATAAGATGAGGGTGTATGGTTAAAAAATGTCGATATTTCGAACGTTTTTTGCATTTATTTATATCTTATTACGTGAAATATATCACAATCTATTCCTTTCCATCATATTTAATGATTGAAAAGGTCAAACTAAAAAAAATGAGAACTGGAAGTGAATTTAAATGAGTAAGCCAAAAATTCTAATATTAGGTGGCGGCTACGGCGGAATTATGTCAGCTGTACGTTTACAAAAAGAGCTAGGTTCTGACGAAGCTGAGATCACATTAGTAAATAAGCACAACTATCATTACCAAACAACGTGGCTTCATGAGAACGCAGCGGGAACATTACATCATGACAAAACTCGTATCATGATCGATAACATTATCGATATGAACAAAGTGAATTTTGTTCAAGATACAGTTAAGGAAATCAAGAAAGATGAAAAGCTAGTTATCTTAGATAATCAAGAATTAACATACGACTACTTAATTATTGCGCTTGGTTCTGATCCTGAAACGTTTGGTATCCAAGGTCTTAAAGAAAATGCATTCAGCATTCGCAGCATCAACTCTGTTCGTAAAATTCGCGAGCATATTGATTATTCTTTCGCTCGTTACAATAACGAAGGACAACCTGATGAACTTATTACAATCGTAGTAGGTGGAGCTGGATTTACTGGAATTGAATTCGTTGGTGAACTTGCTGACCGTGTTCCTGAGCTTTGCCGTGAGTATGATATTCCTCGTGAAAAAGTTCGTATCGTGAACATTGAGGCTGCTCCAACAGTACTTCCTGGATTTGATGAAGAACTTGTTGAGTATGCGATCAATAACCTAGAACGTCGTGGCGTTGAATTTCTTGTAAGCACTCCGATTAAAGAGTGTAATGAAGATGGTGTAATCCTTGCAAATGGCGAAGAGATCAAAGCTTCTACAATCGTTTGGACTGGTGGAGTACGTGGTAACCATCTAGTTGAAGAAGCTGGTTTCGAAACGATGCGTGGACGCGTTAAAGTCGACAAAGATCTTCGCATGCCTGGATTTGATTATATTTTTGTTGCAGGAGACTGTGCACTTATCATCGATGAGGAAGCAAACCGTCCATATCCTCCAACTGCTCAAATCGCTATTCAACAAGCTTATACAATCGGCCGTAACATCAAAGCATTGATGAACGGTGGAAAGCTTGAAGAGTTTAAACCTGATATTAAAGGTACAGTTGCGTCCCTAGGTAAAGGTGAAGCGATTGGTAAAGTTGGAAACAAAAAATTATTCGGTGCAACTGCATCTGCAATGAAAAAAGTAATTGATAACCGTTACCTGTTCTTACTTGGTGGGGTACCGATGGTTATTAAAAAAGGTAAGTTAAAACTGTTTTAATGGTTAATGGTAAACTAAGAGCAGAAGCGTAAAGCTTCTGTTCTTTTTTTATTACATTAAGAAAGGGCGAGCGTGCTAAATGACGAAAAAAGACAGAGGAAACGTATGGCTTGCAGCGGCTGGCCTACTGATCGACGAGGATGGAAGGTGGCTTGTCGTGAAAAAGAACTATGGTGGCCTTAAAGGTAAATGGTCCATACCGGCTGGCTTTGTAGATGCAGGAGAAACGGTTGACGAGGCTGCTGTTCGTGAAGTTTATGAAGAGACAGGCATCTTTGGAGAAGTTAGTACAATACTTGGTATACGCTCAGGAGTTATAAAAGAAACGATTAGTGATAATATGGTTGTGTTCTTATTGAAAAAAAAGCAGGGAGATCTTTCACAGCATTCAAATGAAATTGAAACTGCTGCGTTCATGAAGCCTGAAGAACTAAGAGCAGATCCGGATACTTCTCTAATGATTCATTACTTTATGGATAGAAAAGTGAAGTTTTTAGAAGATACAATTAATCCTGGGGATGTATTTGATTATACCACTTATAAGATTATGGATTGCAGACATGAATAGTCAGGTTTTATATATAAAGAAAGTTTCGATCAGGGCTGTGAGTAAAGCTCTGATTATTTTATAGAAGGAACAACAAAAATGTACGAAATATTCTGAAAATTAAAGAATGTTCATGATGATGACGCTTACATTGCAATATTTCGCTTTAAAACAGGTTTTTCAATCCTTCATTTCCTTGTTATTATTATCTGAAAATTTAAACAAAAAAAGAGGGAGTGTTACAACATGAGAAAACATGCGATTCAGAAAAAACATGATCAATGTCCATACTGTGAGGGAAAAGGTTATTTTCAGCTCTTGCTTGGAGGATCTGAAACGTGTGTGGAATGCTGCGGAAGCGGCAAAAAAAGAGCTTAGAACTGTAACGCTCTCAAACACGATTGACGTATATGCCCCCGTTTAGTAAACTAACTTCAGATATATGGGGGTGTCTACATCATGGATTTGCTATTGCCGCAATTCATTATTTCAATGTTGCTGTTTATGGTTCTCTTCTTTGGAATCGGTTTCTTGTTTAACATGCTCTTACGTGCTACTTGGTTTATGGTTATTCTATACCCAATAGTCGTCATAATGATTGTAGATGACATTCGTTTTTTCGAATATTTTACAAAGCCAGGTACGAGCTTTCAATTACTTGGAAGTGATCTTTTAAATTTATCAGCATCAGATATTACGATACTTGCATTCGGATTAATCGGTGCGATTCTATCCGGAGTTGCTATTAAGATGCTTCGAGTACGCGGTTATCAGATGTTTTAAAAGCCCCTCTTATAGGGGTTTTTTTATTTGCACTTTTTTTCCTTTTATTTCAAACGGGTATACATAACAACCAGCCGGGGAAGGAATAGATAGGAGAGGAGTGGACAATTTTTGTTGATTTTAAGAAAAATTGTAAAGCGAACCACGATCGTTATCCTATTTATTTGTGCTGTATTTACAACATTTCGTTCCATTTCTGGTGTAGAGGCAGATGATCTAGCGACTTGGTTAGATGAAAAACAATCAGACAACATGATTATTGAGAGGACACTTAGTGTTTTAACAGAGTCTTTAAAAACTTTGCCTACCATTTATAAGCCTAACCTGATGCTATCATCTGCTGAGGTGAAACAGCGATCTCTTGAAGATGAGATGAACCTTACTCAATATCCTTCTGTTCATGTAACTGCAACAGGCTACACGGCAGGTCAGGAGAGTACAGGTAAGTCGAAAAGTCATCCTGCATACGGAATCACCAAATCAGGTTTAAAGGTGAGAAGAGACCTTTATTCTACCATTGCAGCAGATCCTGCAGTTTTTCCAATCGGTACGGTTCTATGGATTCCCGGATACGGATATGGAGTAGTTGCAGATACGGGATCAGCCATTAAAGGTAACAGGTTAGATCTATTTTATAACACAGTAGACGAAGTGTATAAGAAGTGGGGCAAGAAAAATATTGATGTTTATATAGTCGAACGTGGAGACGGAAAGATTACAGAAAATGAACTGAATGATCTAAACGAAGAAAAGTCCATGCAAGTGTTTAGGCAGCAATACTTATACAAATGATAAAAGCTTCAGGTTCACGTGACCTGAAGCTTCTTTATGTAGCTCTCTTCTTCCTCTGGTAAGAAAACAGGAAAATCGTTCGGATGTATAAGTGCAGCTAATCGTTTCATACCGATGATTAAGCGTGGTGATGGACGGCAGAAGAGGGACTCCTCAAGTTTGAAGATCTCAGTACGAAGATCAGTCTCCAAATGGTCCCAGCCTTCTCGCTTTTGAATATGTGAAATCTGCATCTTATCTGTTTTCACACCGACCCAAACCATTCCTATGATATCTGGTTTACGGCGAACCACGTCTTCCCATGTTGTTTGTACACTTGCCAGTTCGACGTCTTGAAACAAGTTTTCTCCGCCAGCAAGATAAGCGATCTCTGTGAGCCAATTCACTTTACCTGGCGTAAAGATGGGCTTTGGCCACCATTCAAAATATACTTTTTTTCTGTTTTTTATAGAGTTGTTTATTTTCTCGTATTGATTGATCTCATCCTTCATCCATTCAGTTGCCTTTTTAGCTTCTGCCATCTTATTTGTCCTTTTACCAAGATCGAGCAGATCTTTTTGGATATCTGTAAGACTTTGTGGATTATAAATGACATGTGGAATCCTGCGTCGTTCCAATTCTTCTATGTTTTTCTCCATTCCTGGTACACTTAAACTGGCTAGTACAAGATCCGGCTCTAGAGATTGAAGTTTGTTCATATCAATCGATAGATCTGGACCTAATCTCGGAAGTTTTTCGATATCCTTTGGCCAATCTGAAAAGTCATCGACTCCGATCAATTGTGAAGTTAATCCTAAATAATGCAACAGTTCGGTGTTACTTGGGCAAATTGAAATGATTCTCAAAGAGAAGAACCTCCTATGATATGAACAACCATGACAAGAGTAATGTTTGAAGAATTCCAAGAAGTCCGCCAAATAATACTTCACTAGGACGATGTCCAAGAAGTTCTTTTAGTTCTTTTCTTTGTTCTTCCACCTTTTTCTCTTGAAATCTTTCTGATTCTCTCACATGGTTTCTGAATTCTTCTACTAAGTCATTCAATACGGCTGCTTGTTCTCCTGCATGCCAACGGATACCTTTTGCATCGTACATGACGATGATTGCAAACATGGCAGCGATGGCGAAGAGAGTTGAACCCATTCCGTGTAAGGCTCCAACGGCGGTAGCTAATGAAGTAACAGCAGCTGAGTGTGAACTAGGCATTCCTCCTGTACTAATAAATAACTCCCATCTAATTTTTTTAGTATGATAAAAATGGATAGGGATTTTTAAGAATTGTGCAGAAAATACACCAAGTAAAGCTGCTATTAATGGGAAGTTCAATAGAATATCTGGCATGAGGATTATCCTTTCAATATGGTGGTTTATAGTATGGCTGTTTTAGATAGTTGTTACCCGATTTAGGACTAGTTCAATCTTTGCGTAACATGGATTGAAGGAGGAAACAAGAATGGAGTATTTACCGGAGGAGTATTATGAATTCTTCATTGTTTTTAACGATGGAGATTATTATACAGGTCACGATCTGTTAGAAGAAGTGTGGCTCACTGACCGCAGTAACCTGTTTGTTAAAGGATTGCTACAGATGACGGTTGCTCTTTATCATTATGAATATGGAAACCTTAAAGGAGCTAGACAAATGATGAGAGTAGGTAAAGAGTATCTAACTCCGTATAAACCAATTCATTGGCAGTTGAATGTGGAGAAAGTACTATTATTTATTGAACAGTGCCTTAAAGTCATCCCTATTGATCTAGACAGAGTGGCATTTGAAGAAGTTGTTCATCTGCCTGTTCTTCCAAAACTTTATTTAAATTTAGAAGAATAAAGGATCGTGAATTCGAAATATTCTAAAAGAAAGAGTATAATGAGATGCAGAGCTTTATAACGAATAAGGGGGAACTTTAACATGTTTACGATCAAACAACTTTGGAATACTAGCGAACAAGAAGAAGTCCTACTGGTCGGTTTATTTCAAGAACCAAAACTTACTGGTGTAATGGCAGATATGGATAAGGAATTAAGTGGAACAATTACTGATCTTATAAAAGAAGGGGATCTTTCAAATCGCCTAAAAAGCATAAAAAAGCTGAATACACTTGGTCAGCTCGGTACGAAAAGAGTTTATTTTGCAGGTCTAGGAAAGCGTGAAGATTTTTCTTATGACAAAGCTAGAAGCACGTTCGGAAGAGCAGTCCAAGAAATCACAAAAGAAAAGAGAACACACTTTTCTATATTGCTGGATACGTTCCATACGGACCAGCTTTCGATCGAAAAGCTCGCCCATGCTTTTAGTGAAGCAGCGGGTACAGCAGTTTATAAATTTGAAGACTATAAAAAGAAAACGAATGAACCACAAAAGCGGTTAGAATCTGTAACTGTTTATACGGAAAACAGTGAAGTTGAAGCTGGGCTGACGAGCGGATTTGCTTATGCGAAAGGAATTAACTTTGCTCGAGATCTTGTGAACACACCTGCGAACCTTTTGACACCAACAGACCTTGCTGCAGAAGCGATTGATGTGGCGCTTGAATATGGCATGGAATATGAGATTCTTGAAAAAGAAGACATGGAGAAGCTGGGAATGGGAGCTATACTTGCTGTAAGTAAAGGTTCAGATCAGCTTCCTAAATTGATCACGGTAAAATATCAAGGTGGGAAAAAGGAAGATTCTTATGTTGCCCTAGTAGGAAAAGGATTAACCTTTGATGCGGGAGGTTATTCCATTAAACCTGCTCTCAACATGCATGAGATGAAAAGCGATATGGGCGGAAGTGCGGCAGTATTGGGTGCGATGGAGGCAATCGGTCGATTGAAGCCTGAGATTAATATTATGTTTGTGATTCCATCTTCAGAGAACTTGATCAACGGAGAGGCAATGAAGCCAGGAGACGTGATCACTTCACTGAGTGGAAAGACTATTGAAGTTCGAAACACAGATGCTGAAGGACGTCTCATTCTAGCCGATGCGATTACGTATGCAAAGGAACAAGGGGCTAAGTATATTGTGGACGTTGCTACTTTAACTGGCGGAGTGGTCGTTGCACTAGGAGATTGTACAACTGGTGCTCTTACAAACAATGAAGAGTTCTATGAACATATTAAGCAATCTGCAGCGGATGAAGCGGAATTATTGTGGCTCCTTCCAAGTTTTCAGCCATTTAAAGATATGTTAAAAACAAGTGATGTTGCAGATCTTAACAACTCAACAGGCAGACTAGGTCATGCTATTACGGGTGGATTGTTTGTAGGTGAGTTCGCTGAAAATACGCCTTGGGTCCATTTGGATATAGCAGGTACCGCTTATTCTGGAAAGTCCACAGAGTTAGGTCCTAAAGGAGCAACTGGTGTTATGGTTCGAACTCTCGTTAACTTCGTAAGAAATTTTAAAGCCTAATAAGAACGATGAAAAGCTGGTTCTCGCTGTTGAGAGCCAGTTTTTGTTTTGTGTTTGACAAATCCCCTATATCCATGTTAATTTGTTAAAGGTTTAACATATTAGCGATTTAGCGAAATAAAGCGATAAAGTTGTTTGAGGAGGAAATGAAATGAATGCTGTAGTATTAGCCGTAGCTGTTATGCTAGTACTTAGCCTTTTACGTATACATGTTGTCGTAGCCTTGCTAATTGGAGCCTTAGTAGGCGGATTTGTAGCAGGAATGGGTTTAACAGAAACAATAACAGTATTTACTGAAGGGTTAGGATCAAATGCTGTCATCGCATTAAGTTATGCGTTATTAGGAAGTTTTGCCGTTGCGTTATCTCGCACAGGTCTTCCTAAACTGATGGTAGAAAAAGCAATCGTCTTGGTCGGAAAAGAAGGAGAATCTAAAAAGAAGTCATTATCAAAAGTACTTATCTTATTTATCATCCTTATGATTTCTTCATTCTCACAAAATTTAATTCCTGTTCATATTGCGATCATTCCGATTTTTATTCCACCTTTGCTGCACGTATTAAATGAACTGCAGCTTGACCGCAGGTTAGTTGCGACTGTTATTACGTTTGGATTGATCACACCGTACATGTGGTTCCCGGTGGGGTTCGGAGGGATCTTTCATGAGATTCTTCAAACAAACATGAAAGATAGTGGACTATCTGTAAAGATGGATCAGATTCCTGCTGCGATGACGATTCCGTCTCTAGGAATGATTGTTGGTCTATTGATCGCTGTCTTTATTACGTATCGTAAACCACGTAATTATGAAGATAGAACGACAGGAATGACAAAAACTGACGATGTATCTTATACGGTTCGTTCGATCTTTGTAGCTGTTTTAGCTATTGTGGCTACATTGTTTGTACAACTACAAACGGATTCAATGATCTTCGGAGCATTATCAGGGATAATCGTTCTGTATTTCAGTGGACAGTTAAAGTTAAATGCTTCAGATGCAATATTAACTGAAGGTATGAAAATGATGTCGTATATTGGATTCGTTATGATCTCTGCCGCTGGTTTTGCAGCCGTGATGCGCGAGACAGGGGAAGTAGAGACATTGGTTAAAGACAGTGCTGCTTTCATCGGCAACTCGACGGCTCTTGGCGTACTGTTGATGTTGGTTATTGGATTGCTCGTAACGATGGGAATCGGCTCTTCGTTCTCTACCATTCCAATCATAACAACCATTTTTGTCCCATTAGCTGGAGAATTAGGCTTAAGTGTTATGGCGACAATCGCCTTGATCGGTACAGCAGCCGCTCTAGGTGATGCGGGTTCTCCTGCTTCTGACAGTACACTAGGTCCTACTTCTGGTCTGAATGTTGATAATCAGCATAATCACATCTGGGATACATGTGTACCGACATTTTTGCATTACAATATCCCATTGATCGCTTTTGGATTTATTGCAGCGATGGTTTTATAACGATTCCATTTTGTAGAGACAGATTCTTAGAATCTGTCTCTTTTATTATTTTTACGAAAAATACACATGCTAAAAACAAGGAGGGAAAGACCATGACTAAACGTAAACACTCTTGGGATGCAACGAAGAAAAATAACTCAACACCAACTGAAAGCATGACGAATGTAGAGTTTTCTGATGAAAAATTCAGTGATGAACTTCCAAAAAGAGATACACAAAGCCCAAGATCAAAAGGAAAGTAAAAGAAGCTGACTCCAATGAAAATCGGAGTCAGCTTTTTTTAGAAGATTATTCGAAGAAAGTAAGTTCCGGAACCCATTGCTTCATATGTGTTTTTATTTCTTCATAAGGCTTTTTCATGGCAGGTAAGTCTTTCATAGGATGGATCACAAATGGTTGATCTACATAAGTTGGAAGAAATTTCGGTTCGGATAATTCGATGGTTTTTTCCGTTCCTGTTTGTCGTTTGGTTACCTTCAGTTGAACGATTCCACCGATGTCTTTATATTCACGTCTTTGACCGGATAAGAAATTCCCGAGAGAATAAGCGACGAACGTTTTTGAACCGTCACTTGCGGTTTCCCATTTAACAGGTTGCAGTACATGTGGATGGTGACCGATAATGATGTCTCCACCGGCTTCGGTTACTACTTTCACGATATTCTTTTGAAACTCATTCGGCATTCTTTCATACTCGTTTCCGAAATGAAGAGAAACAACATTAACATCAGATAACTTTCTAGCCTCTTTAATGTCTCGCTTGATTCGTTCTACTTCGATCAGATTAACAAGATGATTCTTTCCTGTTGGAACTGGAATTCCGTTCGTTCCATATGTATAGCTCAAAAAGGATACTGTAATGTCGTTCCTTCTGATCAGCCTGATATTTTGTCGATCTTTATCTGTTAGATAGGCACCCGTATACATCACATCAATTTGATTCCAATAATTTAAAGCACTAATGATCGCCTTTTCTCCCCGGTCAAGTGTATGGTTATTAGCTAACGTTACTAAATCTACGCCGGTTGCTTTTAACGCATCTCCAACTTCATGTGGAGAATTGAACGAGGGATAGGATGAGAGACCAAGCTGAGTACCACCAATCATTGTTTCTTGGTTTGCCATCGTAATATCAGGCTCAGATAAATATGATTTTACTAGAGAGAAGTTACGATTAAAGTCATAGCCATTTGCAGTTTTTGCTTTATTATAGACCGTATCATGGATCAAGATGTCACCGATCGCAGCAAGTTTAAGATCTGTTGTTTTTTCTTCAGGTTGAGGAGTGATCGGTTCTGTTTTTATTTCTTGTGGTTCAGCTCTATTTTCCTGTTTCGGTATCTTTTTTTCTTCTACCGTTTGTAAATCTGCGTTATTATACATATATATAAATGCGATTGTCGAAAAGAATACGACTACAATTCCTGTGAACCACCAAAGACGTTTCAGTGGTAACACCCCCTTTGTGTCTATCATAATGGAAGATGTGGGGATATGTATATGTCAAATTACTCGGTATTGAAAACGGTTCCAATTCTTGCATTCGGGAGGAAAGTACAAAATGAGACAAGTCACAGCGCAAATCGTAGAACAAATGGACCAAAATGATGAACTTGCTTCTTTTAAAAAAGAGTTCTATACAAGGGATGAATCGATCTATCTCGATGGAAACTCTCTAGGACTTCTATCTAAACGTGCAGAACAGTCTTTGTTTGATGTATTAAATGACTGGAAAGAACATGGGATAGACGGATGGATGGGTGGTAAATACCCGTGGTTTACTCTGAGTGAAAAACTAGCAGAAAAGCTATCTTTACTCGTTGGAGCAGAAGATAAAGAAGTCATTGTTACAGGTTCAACTACTGTAAATCTTCATCAATTGGTGGCTACGTTTTTTGAACCGAAGAACGGAAGAACGAAGATTTTAGCAGATGAGCTCACTTTCCCTTCTGATATTTATGGCTTACAAAGTCAGTTAAAATTAAAGGGATTAAATCCTGATACCGATCTGATCCAAGTAGGAAGCAAGAATGGTTTAACTCTGGATGAACAAGATATCATTGATAAGATGACAGAGGATGTAGCTCTTATCTTACTTCCATCTGTTCTCTACAGAAGCGGGCAATTGTTAGATATAGAACGTTTAACGCGTGAAGCTCACAAAAGGAATATACCGATCGGATTTGATCTTTGTCACTCGATTGGAGCTCTTCCTCATGAATTAAGCAAATGGGGAGTTGATTTTGCTTTTTGGTGCAATTACAAGTATGTAAATGCTGGACCGGGCGGAGTCGGGGGATTGTACGTCAATAAAAACCATTTTACGAAAACACCAGGGCTTTCTGGATGGTTTGGCAGCAAAAAAGAAACGCAGTTTGATATGGACCACCATTTTGATGCGGAGAATTCTGCGGGTGGTTTCCAAATTGGAACACCACATATGCTGAGTACTGCACCTTTGATCGGATCATTAACTATTTTTGAAGAAGCCAAGATCAATCGGATTCGAACAAAATCTTTAAAATTAACGAGTCTGCTCATGGATTTGTTGAATCAAGAGATCGAAAATGAGTTTACAATCGTAAATCCACTAGATGATAAAAGAAGAGGCGGTCATGTGGCTCTTATGCACAATGACGCTGCACGAATTTGCAAAGCTCTAAAAGAAAACGGCATCGTTCCAGATTTTAGAGCACCAAACATTATTCGTTTAGCTCCAGTTGCATTGTATAATTCTTATCGCGATGTATACGAGGCAGTCCAGATTTTAAGTAAGATCATGAACAATCGTGAATATGAGAAATATGAAAATAAAAGAGAAGTCATCGCATAGGGAGTGGTGGACTTGAAATTATATGATATATCGATGCCGCTATATAATGGTGTACCGGGTTGGCCAGGAGATACGCCATATCACTTCGATCTTGCTTGGACGAAAGACGACTCTGGATCTGTGAACGTTGGAAAAGTGGAGATGAGTACACATATTGGTACTCATATTGATGCACCTTACCATTTTTTAGATAGCGGCGAAAGAGTTGGAGGTTTGGACCTCGGATTATATATTGGCCGAGCAATGGTTATTGATGTGACGATTATGAAAGAGATAACCGCAGAGATCGTAAAAGATAAACTGCAAGCTGGTACGAAACGAGTTCTGTTTAAGACAAGATGCTGGGAAGACCGGTCCGTGTTTCCGGATGAAATCGTACCTCTAAAACCAGAAGCTGTTCAAGTTCTTTACGAGTTTGGAGTCTGCTTGATCGGTGTGGATATGCCCTCGGTTGATCCCCTAGATAGCAAAGAGCTTGATGCACATCATGCTCTTTATGAACACAACATTCATATTTTAGAAGGTCTTGTATTGGATGAAGTTCCTGAAGGGGAATATGAACTTGTTGCTCTGCCACTTTTTCTTAAAGAGGCAGATGGGAGTCCAGTAAGAGCCATACTTAGAGAACTAACTAAATAAGTAGTATAAAAAGCAAACACGAGATGCTGTGTTTGTTTTTCTTTTATGCGACGATCTCCAATTAAACCTGCATGTTTTGAGATTTTATCTATTGTTCCTTATAATAGACAAGAGATATTTACTTGGAGGACAGCTATGTACAAATATGGATTCACCCATTATTTTGAAGGAAGCTTACATTTTATAGGACACGATGTTGTTCAGGTTGGACCTTGGACAAATGTATATCTTTCTTTTGAGATAGAAAATGTTGAGGTACTGCCCGAAGGACTTCATGAGCCGAGTGCTTTAGCTGTCTATGATGGAAATGGCGAGCTACAAGAAATTATTGCTCACGATGAGGGTGTCGATTGTGAATATAAATTTACAGATAAAGAAAAAGATCAGATCAACAACTATCTGCTGCAAATAGATTTTAAACATGAAAAGGAGTGAGTGAGGATGAAAATTACAGGAATTGAACCAACTCCAAGCCCAAATTCAATGAAGATCAATCTGTCTGAAACACTGCCGGGCACTGAGCGTTATAACTATACAAAAGAAGAGGCAGAGCATGCACCTGCATTTATTCAGGAGATCCTTAAAGTGGATGGAGTTAAAAGCATTTATCATGTTGCTGATTTTATAGCACTGGAACGAAATTCGCGTGCGAAATGGGAAGATGTTTTGTCAGGTGTTAGATCTGTTTTTGGCCAAGAAGAAGAATTGGATGATCCTTCTGGTCAACAAACTCAACAAGAAGATGAAATAAAAGAGATTACAGTTCTTATTCAAATGTTTAGAGGTCTTCCTATGCAGATCAAACTTAAAACCGAGCAAGAAGAGAGACGAGTGGGTCTTGCAGAACGATTCGCAAAAGCAGCATTAGAGGCTCAAGATTCTTCCGATAACCTTGTAATGGAAAGGCAATGGGAAGAGCAAGGTGTTCGGTATGGAACGTTTGAACAAGTAGGCAGTGAAGTGGCTGAAGAACTGTCAGCCGTCTATCCGCAAGAACGTCTAGATCAATTAGTAAAACAAGCATATAGCTCAAACACCGAACAAGATGCAGGAGTCGAAAGTCTTTCCACTTCTGAATTAGAGAAACAACTCCGTGACGCTGATTGGCAGACACGTTATGCGGCATTAGAGCGAATAAACCCATCGATCGATGATGTTATGGTATTAAAACAAGCTTTAAAAGATGAAAAGCCTTCTATAAGACGTTTGGCTGTCGTTTACTTAGGGATGATTGAGGATGAAGCTGTGCTACCTCTTCTCTATCTAGCTCTGCAGGATAAGAATGTATCGGTAAGACGTACAGCTGGTGATGCTCTATCTGATCTAGGGAATGCAAAAGCGATACCCGTCATGTGTGATGCATTGTCTGATAAGAACAAACTTGTTCGATGGAGAGCAGCTCGCTTTTTATTTGAAGTAGGAGATGAGACAGCACTTCCTGCATTAAAAGCTGCTCAGGATGATCCAGAGTTTGAAGTATCTCTTCAAGTGAAAATTGCGATCGAACGTATCCAAAGCGGAGAAGAAGCCGCGGGTACAGTGTGGCAACAGATGACAAAGAGTCGTGAACAGTAATAAAGAGGCAAAGCCTATAAACACATAGGCTTTAGCCTCTTTTTCTTATAAATAACATCAAAAATGATGAAGATTAAGATGTCTCTTGTTGAAAGGCAGAACCTTGGTTGATGCCTAATTCAATAAAACGTTGAATCTCATTACATATTTCTTGAGGTTTTTCTTCCATCAGCAGATGGCCGCATTTTTCATATACGATAAGTTCAGCACTTGGAAGATCATGTTTTAAACGATACCCTGTTTTAACTGGCATAACTTTGTCCTCTTTCCCCCATAGCATTAAAACGGGTTGCTTAATCTGATTTAAATCTTGAGAGCACATATCACCCTCACGTTGGCGTAACAACCTAATCAAAGAATGGGTAAATGCTACTTCGCTAATAGGTTTTTTATAACTCTCAATCATTTCTTCCGTAACCAGCTTTGAATCATGCAACACAGAGAGTAGGTTTTCTTTTACATCTTTTCTTTGAATCCAATTGCGCATTCCCCAAGTGAACAATGGAAGGTAAGAGCAAGCGATTAAAGAGCGACTCGCTCTTTTTACGTATGAACAACAGCCAAGAAGAATTAATTTCTCGATTCTTTTCGGAGATTTCTTCGCAGCATGCATAGAGATCTGGCCACCCATAGAATGGCCGATCAATATCGCGTTTTGAATGTTTAATTTATCTAAAAAATCGATGATCAGTTGACCATAATTAGATAATTTGTAGATGAAACTCGTTGATTTTTCACTCTGCCCAAAACCTGGGAGATCAAGTGATACAACTTTATATGTTTTGGTTAAGTATGGAAGTAACTTTCTAAAGCTGACTGTAGAAGATAAAAATCCATGCACGAGAACAACTACTTTTGCATCCGGATCTTCATGATCGAAGTATTCATAATAAATTTGAACACCATTAACACTTATTCGATATCCTGGAGAAAAAATATGGTTTTCATTAACAGCCATGAATGTCTTACCTCCGTCCGCAGAATTCTATGAGTAGTTTCACCAAACAACCCTTAAGATACAAGGAGAAATTATTTCCTCTTTTTTGTAGATTCTTTTCAAAAAGATCTACAAAAAGATTTAATGGCGCAAAGCGGCAGTCTGAAAAGTGGAAGTGACTCGTTTAGCTCCGACAAGAAAAAGTAAATGGGCTGGGAAGGTGCACTTTCCTCATCACAGACATTTAACTTTTGATCATGAGGGGCTAGTCACTGCAACTAGAAAGGAGGCTCACCGTTCGCCCAATGGAAAGCAAGTAACCTGGAGCGGAAATCAACTACTTTTTGGGCGCAACAATACATACAAAAATGCCTTTTAAAACTTATAAAAGTAATGGAAATGCAAAATTTGTGCGTTTGCCTCTATTCCTCTTTACCCACTTCGTACATATTTTAATAAGGAGTAAGAACGCATAAAGAAATAAGAGGAGGTAGCAGGATGGCATTTCCATATTATCCTTACTATTACCCGTATGCTTACGGAGCTTACGGTTATGGCGGCTATGGCTACGGTTGGGTCTGGGCTGTAGTAATTATAGTGTTTATTCTCATCTTGATATTTGGTGGCTGGTGGTGGTGGAACACTAGAGATTAACAGATTAAGGCTTGGAGGTAGGGTCTTCAGGCCTTTTTTTGCTTAAGTATGGATGAACGGTTATGCGGGGATAATGAAAGAAAAAATGGAGAGATGTTATGCATAGTCGACAAACAGTGCGCTATATTTGCGAAGAATACGTGAGCGGCAACTGTTATTATTACAAGAGTGAAATCATTACACATGATAACTGGAAAAATCTTGACTCCCTTTCCTGGTCAAGGCCCCGTCCAATATCTGAAAAGACCTTTCTCAAACAGAAGAAAGCAGGGTATCAAACTGAGCATAAATTTATTAAAAAAGAGCCTGCTGTGGTCGTTTCACTGCACAAAGCAAAAACCGTCTAAATTGGCGGTTTTTTTGTTTTTATAAATAAAATCATAAAGGCGAGCGATTATTGGAAAAGGGTTACATCTTTTTTAAGAAGGGGATACAAGAAATAAGGATATTAAAGGAGGTAAAAACTTTGGATAACTTTCGGATTGCCAAAGATACATTAGGTGAAGTAAAGGTTCCAAAAGAGGCTTATTACGGAGCTCAAACTCAACGTGCGGTTGAAAATTTTCCGATCAGCGGTATTCGGTTACCGTTCTCTTTTATTAAAGCACAAGCCATTATTAAAAGTAGTGCAGCACACGCGAATAAAGAATGTAAGGCATTAAGTGATGAAAAAGCGAACGCCATTATCTCAGCAGCTGATGAAGTAATAAAAGGAGAGTGGAGAGATCAATTTGTTGTAGATGCTTATCAAGCAGGAGCTGGAACTTCTCAGAATATGAACATGAATGAAGTGCTTGCCTCACGCGCCTCTGAATTAATAGGCGGAGAAAAAGGAGATTATTCACTTATTCATCCAAACGACGATGTAAATATGTCACAATCCACTAATGATACGATTCCTACAGCTATACAAATATCTGTAGCATCTGAACTTCATGAAACGCTTTACCCTGCTTTAAGTCGTTTGATTCAAATGTTAAGAGAAAAAGAGACTGAGTTTCATGAGATTATTAAAGCGGGCAGAACACATTTGCAGGATGCTGTTCCTATTCGACTAGGAAGTGAATTCAAAGGTTACAGAGGAACTTTAGAATCGGTTCAACATGCATTGAAACACTCAGAAACTTTTTTATATGAACTAGGTTTGGGTGGAAATGCAGTAGGAACAGGAATAAATGCTCATCCTGATTATGCGGAACTCGCGATAAGACAGATCGCTCAGAAAACTAATCTGCCGTTTACAAAAAGTGATAATACATATGCTTTTATGCAAAACACGAATGCAGCGATTCGAGTAAGCAGCCATCTAAAAGAATTAGCTGTCCATCTTATCAAAATATCGAGTGACCTTAGATTGTTAAGCAGCGGCCCTCGGACAGGTTTTGCTGAAATCATGCTGCCCGCTGTTCAGCCAGGATCATCGATCATGCCAGGGAAGATCAACCCGGTCATTTTAGAGAATATGTATATGATCTGTTCACAAGTAATAGGCAATGATGTATGTGTTTCTACAGCAGCGATCGGAAGTCAGCTAGAAATCAATGCAATGATGCCTGTCATCGGCTTTAATGTACTTCAATCCATAAAGATCTTAAGCAATGGAATGATGATATTTACTGAAAAATGTTTAAAGGATATCAAAGCAAATGAAGAAAATATTCAAAATTGGCTGGAGAAGAGTCTCTCACTTGTAACAGCTCTAAACCCTCACATAGGATACGAAAGGGCAGCAGCAGTAGCCAAGGAAAGTTTTGAGACAGGCAAAACATTAAAAGAAGTGCTAGTGTCAAAAAAGATATTATCTATAGAAGATGCAGACCGAATCTTAGACCCAAATTCAATGATTTGAAAATAGTCTTGTAACTTTTAAATCGCTTTTCTCGACAGATATAGTACAGATTCCTTGTTTTTCATATTATTAACAAATAATTAGTGAAGATTGGAATTTACAGAGTTATAATAGAGAAGTTCATTCACATATAAAGGGAAATAAATAATATTCTGGAAAACCAATTAGTTAACTTGGTTTAATAAATGGAAAGTGGACATTTGAACTGTTTTTGGGGAGGAACTTGAAAATGTGCGGTTTTATTGGATATATGTTAAATACGCCTGAGACGGTAGAACAAAACGAAACGGAACAATTAATTAATATGACAAATATCATTACTCACCGAGGTCCAGATGATAGTGGTCATTTTGTAGATCAATATGTTCGTTTCGGGTTTCGCCGTCTGAGCATCATTGATATTGAAAGTGGTAAACAACCCCTTTCGTACGAAGATGACCGTTATTGGATTATCTTTAATGGTGAAATTTATAATTATGTTGAAATAAGAAAAGAGTTAGAAGATAAAGGGTTTCGCTTTAAAACTCACTCTGATACTGAGGTTATTCTTGCCTTATTCAGTGAAAGAAGAGAAAAAGCATTTACAGAACTTCGTGGAATGTTCGGGTTTTTAATCTGGGATAAAGAAAAGAAAGAACTTTATGGAGCACGAGACCGTTTTGGGATCAAACCTTTTTTCTATCTTGAGGATGAGGAAGGTCTTTACTGTGCTTCCGAAAAGAAAAGTATAACCGTTGTTAAGGAGAAACAAGAAGTAGATGCTGAAGCACTACATCATTATTTAACGTATCAATTCGTGCCTGAACCTATGACCTTAACAAAAGGAATTAAAAAGCTTGAACCAGGGCATTATTTTGTAAAAAAAGCAGGCAGACCTATTTCTATTCATTCGTATTGGAAGCCTAGTTTTAAACCAAGTAACTTGACGCTTGAAGAAGCAAAGGAAGAAATTCGTTCTGTAATGCGCGATTCTGTAAAAGTTCATATGCGTTCTGACGTTCCTGTAGGAGCATTCTTGTCAGGGGGAATTGATTCAAGTGCGATTGTCGCTTTGGCAAGTGAACTGCATCCTTCGTTAAAAACATTTACGGTTGGATTTGAAAGAGAAGGATTTAGTGAGATTGATGTAGCTGTTCAAACAGCGGCTGCACTAAACGTTGAAAACATTCACTATCTCGTAAAGCCTGAAGAATTTATCAAAGAACTTCCTAAGATCATTTGGCATATGGATGATCCAGTTGCTGATCCAGCAGCTGTTCCTCTGTATTTTGTTGCGCGTGAAGCAGCTAAACATGTGACCGTTGTTCTTTCAGGAGAAGGTGCAGATGAGTTGTTTGGAGGCTACAACATCTATCACGAGCCTCACTCGTTAAGACATCTTTCTTCATTGCCAAAAGGTCTTGCAAAAGGATTAGCTGCTATTGCAAGTGTTTTACCTGAAGGTGTTAAAGGAAAGAGTTTCATGGAACGGGGAAGTATGACCATCGAAGAAAGATATATTGGTAATGCGAAAATGTTCTCAGAGAATGAAAAAAGCAAGCTACTAAAAGAATATCGTCCTGCTTATAACTATAAAAATGTAACAAAGCCATTGTATGATCAAGCAAGAGCTTTTCACGATGTTCATAAAATGCAATATATTGATCTGCATACTTGGATGAGAGGCGACATTCTCGTTAAAGCTGATAAGATGACGATGGCTCATTCGCTTGAACTGAGGGTACCTTTCCTTGATAAAGAAGTATTTGATGTAGCTTCAAGGTTGCACCCTAGTCTCACAGTAACGAACGGAACAACAAAATACGCATTAAGAGAAGCGATGAATGGAATTGTTCCAGATTCTGTCTTGCACCGCCGTAAGTTAGGATTCCCTGTTCCAATTCGACACTGGTTAAAAAATGAGATGTACGATTGGGCTAAACAACTGATCCATTCAAGCCATACAGAACATTATTTAAATAAAGATGTGGTATTGGATCTGCTAGAAGGGCACCGAAATGGCAGAGGCGATTATAGTAGAAAAATATGGACAGTGCTCATGTTTATGTTATGGCATCAAATAAATGTTGAGAAAATATATCAATTTGGTAAAGACCATACACCGAAGCATGAACAAATTCTTGAAATGACGGTCTCAAGTCAATAAAACACTCTCTTTATTAGTTTTGCTTGTACGATTTAGTTATGTTATACTTAACAGGTTAAAAAATAGTTAGGAGTGTTTTCATGAATTTTGAAGTAGGTAGCATTGTTGAAGGTAAAGTTACAGGCATTAAGCCTTTTGGTGCGTTCGTTGCATTAAATGATAATGTACAAGGTCTTGTACACATCTCTGAAGTTTCACATGGTTTCGTTAAAGATATTAACGATGCATTGAGTGTTGGTGACGTTGTGTCAGTAAAGGTTCTTTCTGTTGACGAAGACAGCAAGAAGATTTCACTGTCCATCCGACAAACACAGGAAGCTCCAGCTCCTGCACCTAAAAAAGAACGCCGTCCTGGTGGATTCAACAACAATAACAAAAAGAGCAACACAAACAACCAAGACGCTAACAAAGGTTTCAACACTCTTGAAGCAAAACTTAAAGATTGGTTGAAAGAGTCTACAGATCGTCAGGCTCAACTTAACAAGCGCCTTAAAAAGTAATTAAAAAACCTCTCGATTGAGAGGTTTTTTTATATCCTTTTATACGCGGTTATGTTCAGTGCGGCCTTCTGGGCTAAGTTCTTCAGAAGGTTTAAACAATAATGTTAAACAGTATAGACCTGAAAGACCAACTAAGCCATAAACGATTCGGGCTAGAGCAGCGTCTTGACCTCCAAAAATAGCGGCTACTAGATCGAATTGGAAGAAACCAATCAGACCCCAATTGATAGCTCCAATAATAACTAAAGCAAGTGCGAAGCGCTGTAATCCACTCATGTCATTCCCTCCTCTTTATATAAATAGAAAAAGCCTCTTTAGGGTGTCAATTATTGCCTATATTTATTCATTCCCTAATTCTGTAGCATGAAACAAAGGATAAAAACACATGCTAGTATTCGGTAAGCTAATTACTTTACATTACATTTCATGTCCCACATAATACGGATTAACCATGTAAGAAGGAGAGATATCGATGAACGAATATATATATTACAATCCGACTCGATTAGTATTTGGTAAAAATCAAATTCAAACTTTAAAGGACGAACTAGGGAAATTCGGAAAGAAAGTCCTCGTTGTATATGGTGGAGGAAGTATTAAACGAAACGGTTTGTTTGATGAAGTCATGAATGAACTAAATAAGATGGATGCAGAGGTTAGTGAGCTTTCAGGTGTGGAACCAAACCCGAGAGTTTCTACTGTTCGTAAAGGCGTAGAAATTTGTAAAGAAAAAAACATTGATGTTTTATTAGCCGTGGGTGGCGGAAGTGTTATTGACTGTACAAAGGCTATTGCAGCTGGGGCAAAGTATGATGGAGATGTATGGGACATTATTACTTTAAAAGCTCAAGTAGAAGATGCACTTCCTTTTGGAACGGTACTTACACTTGCAGCAACAGGATCTGAAATGAACTCAGGTTCTGTTATCACGAACTGGGAAACGCAAGAGAAATATGGTTGGGGAAGTCCGCTTGTATTCCCTAAATTTTCAATCTTAGATCCGACTTATACCTTCTCTGTTCCAAAAGATCAAACGATTTATGGAATAGTAGATATGATGTCGCACGTGTTTGAACAATATTTCCATAACGCTACAAACACACCTCTACAAGATCGCTTTGCTGAATCTATCCTACTAACGGTAATGGAAACGGCACCTAAGCTTTTAGATGATCTTGAGAACTATGAGTTGCGTGAAACAATCCTTTATAATGGAACGATGGCACTTAACGGTACACTTCAAATGGGTGTTCGAGGTGACTGGGGAAGTCATAACATTGAACATGCTGTTTCAGCAGTCTATGATATTCCACATGCTGGCGGCTTAGCTATCCTTTTCCCTAACTGGATGAGACATAACGTGGATACGAATGTGGCTCGCTTTAAGCAGCTTGCCGTTCGCGTGTTTAATGTTGAAACAGAAGGAAAGTCAGATAAAGAAGTAGCTCTTGAAGGTATTGATCGTCTGTCTGCTTTCTGGACGTCACTTGGGGCTCCAAATGCATTAAAAGACTATGACATTGATGATTCAAAACTAGACCTCATTGCAGATAAAGCAATGGCAAGAGGTGAGTTTGGGAACTTCAAGAAACAAAATAAAGAAGATGTACTCAACATTTTGAGAATGTCTTTGTAAATCATCTGTAAAGCAAGCCATATAAAAAGAGGGGAGTGACCTTTCTTTTTATATGGCTGCTTTTTGAATATTTCGTCTTTTGTAAAGAAAACGATTACATTTGTCTGGTTTCTTGATTTGGTCCTTGTACTTGTATAAAGTGAAAGAATAATGATGTTCTAGGAGGCTTACATATGACAAAAAAGCTTAGTTTTGATTATAGCAAGGCCCTTTCTTTTATTGGTCAGCATGAAGTAGATTATCTGACAGGTGCGGTGAAAACAGCTCATGAAGCGATTTATGAAAAAACTGGCGCGGGGAATGACTTTCTCGGCTGGGTTGATCTTCCAGAAAACTATGACCGTGAAGAGTTTAGCCGAATCGTAAAAAGTGCGGAAAAGATTAAAAGTGATTCTGATGTATTGATTGTTGTGGGAATTGGTGGTTCTTATTTAGGAGCACGTGCAGCGATTGAAATGTTAAATCATTCATTCTATAACCTTTTAGCAAAAGAAGACCGCAAGACTCCTCAAGTATTCTTTGCTGGACAGAACATTTCTTCAACATATGTTAAAGAACTTTTCGATGTATTAAAAGATAAAGATGTATCTGTAAATGTGATTTCTAAATCTGGTACTACTACTGAGCCTGCGATCGCGTTCCGTATCTTTAGAAAGTTCTTAGAAGAAAAGTACGGAAAAGATGAAGCTCGTAAACGTATTTATGCAACGACTGACAAAGCTCAAGGTGCATTGAAAACACTAGCGAACGAAGAAGGTTACGAATCCTTTATCATTCCTGATGACGTTGGTGGGCGTTATTCTGTGCTAACTGCTGTAGGTCTGTTGCCGATCGCAGTAAGTGGAGTAAATATCGAAGAGATGATGAATGGTGCAAAAGAAGCAGCAGCTGATTTTAACAATCCAAACCTTGCAGAGAACCAAGCGTACCAATATGCTGCAGTTCGTAATGCACTTTATAATAAAGGCAAAACTATCGAACTGATGGTTAACTACGAGCCAGGTCTTCACTATGTATCTGAATGGTGGAAACAGCTTTACGGTGAAAGTGAAGGAAAAGACTACAAAGGAATCTATCCTGCATCCGTCGACTTCACTACAGATCTTCACTCAATGGGGCAATACGTTCAAGAAGGACGTCGTGATCTATTTGAAACCGTGTTATACGTGGACCAAGCACGAGAAGAAATTAAGATCGAAGAAGATGATCAGAATTTGGATAAACTTAATTTCTTAGCAGGTCAGACAATGGACTTTGTTAACAAAAAAGCTTTCCAAGGAACAATGCTTGCTCATACAGATGGTGGGGTTCCTAACCTTGTCGTAAGTATTCCTGAAATGACACCATATCATTTTGGTTATCTCGTGTATTTCTTTGAAAAAGCATGTGCGGTGAGTGGATACTTGTTAGGTGTAAATCCATTCGATCAACCGGGAGTAGAAGCATACAAGAAAAACATGTTTGCTTTACTTGGTAAACCAGGATTTGAAAAAGAAAAAGAAGAATTAGAAAAACGTCTATAATCAATTTTTCTAGCCTGACTCAGAGCATTTCATGAGTCAGGCTTTTTTATATTTTTCTAAAATATAGCTCAAATAATCTTCTCTTTCTTTGGAAACGCTAAGAAATAGATTATGAAGGGGTGACGATGATGAAACCGATAAAAAGCAGTCTTGAAAATGAGTGTTGTGCACTGAACGAAGCTGAAGATGTATTGAAAGGAATGGGCTTCTCTTATGGAGGAAACTGGGATTATGATCACGGATATTTTGATTATAAGCTGGATGATGAAGTCGGGTACACGTTTTTAAGAATTCCTTTTCAAGCCATTGATGGCCAGTTAGATAAAAAGGATACGACGATTCAATTTGGAGAACCCTTTCTATTGGCCCACAAATATCAAGTAGGGCTTGATGATAATGCTGAAACAGGTAACATCTCTGGAAGTTTTAATCAGTTTTCAGAACCACAAGATCCTGATGCAACGGTTGATCAAAAGTGGATTGGCATAGCCAAAGAATTAGTAAAGAAGGTAGAAACAGCCGTTTTAAATTAAAAAACAGATAGACGTGACTGCTATCTGTTTTTCTTATCATATCTCTTTTGCAAGGCTAGAGACCATTGCATGTGAAGCCAAGTTCGATGTGTGTATAATATGATTTGCACCCGCCCGTTTTGCGTTTGTCGTTTGATCTGTTGTTAACACTTCTGCATGAATGGATACTGTAGGATTTAAGCCTCTAGCTGTTAGAATAGATAGAATCGTGTTCGTATCGGCTTCATATTCCTTTAAGTTTGCATCTGCTGTGATCAGGATGGTATGTGCCTGCTGAATATGTGCCATCAGCCACGTATGATCTTCACTAGGTTTAGCATGAATAAAATGAATACCTTCAACATATAATGGATTTTCTTTTAAAGATTCATCGATTAGAACGATATGGTTCGATTTAAGTTTTTCTTTAAGAGCTTGAATCGTATGTCTAGCTCGTTCGTTCCAGCCAACTATAATAAAGTGATCTTTGTTCTTATACATACTTTTCCCCTCGAAAAAACGATTTTCTCTTTTCACAACAGAACTTGCTAGATGAACAGTTAAAAAAGCAAAAAAGGATGCGCCAATGAAAACAAGGAAGATAGCTAGTAACCTTACTTGCGTTGTTTCTGGAGTGAAGTCTCCGTATCCAACCGTTCCTGCCGTAATAACTGCCCAATAGAATCCTTCAAATAACGTCGGAAATGTTTTCTTTTCTAAGAGGTGAGCTAAACTAGCGCTTAAGAATAGAATGCTAAAAAGAATGATGGCAAGTCGAATCAGCATCGGCATTCTTAAATAAGCATAGTAAATTGATCGCATACAAACACTCTCCTCCTATTCTCACTATTGCCATAAAAGTTAGGTGTCTATACGGTATGCAAAACAAAAACCCCAAGACTAATCCAAGTCTTGGGGTTTTTCCATTATGAAGCTTCTTCTAAAAGAGGTTCTTCAATGGGAGAATCTGAGGCTTCTTCGTTCTCCACAGTTTGTTGTGGTGCTTTAGAAGCTTCAGCTTGTTCAACTTCTTGTGTGAACGCAGAAGTTGGTGTAGGGCATGAGTGTTCTTTTGAAACATTCTGATGATAAGTGGCTAATGCTTTTTGTTTTAACTCAGCATCAGTAACATTCGATGTTACTTTGATGCGTACTTCTATTACGATACCATCAATAATAATTTCAATGTAAATCCAATGTTCTTTAGGAGTCTCCTCTTTAGGAGTCTCCTCTTTAGGTGTTTCTTCTTTAGGAGTTTCTTCTTTAGGAGTTTCTTCTTTAGGTGTTTCTTCTTTAGGTGTTTCTTCTTTAGGTGTTTCTTCTTTAGGAGTCTCCTCTTTAGGGGTCTCCTCTTTAGGCGTTTCCTCTTTAGGAGTCTCTACTTTAGGTGTCTCCTCTTTAGGTGTTTCTACCTTTGGCTTATCTTCCTTAGGTGCTTCTTTAGGTATATTTTCTTTCGGTACTTCTGGTTTAGGTTTTTCCTCTTTAGGTAATTCCTGTTTCGGTTTATCTTCTACAGGTTTATCCTGCTTAGGTCTCTCCTCCTTTGGTGCTGTTACTACAGGTACACTCTTTGTAGGAGTTTTGTGTGTATTCTTGTCTTGTTCTCCTGCAGAAGGAGCAGGGGTATTTACATGTTTTTCAGGCTCGATTTTTACTGGTTTCTCAGCAGGCTTTTCTTCCTTTTTTGGAGAAGAAGGAATTTCAGCATGACTGACAGGTAATTCGAACGTTTTCTTTTGCTGAGGTTCTTGTACTTTTTCTTGAACCGGTAGTATTTCCTTCTCGAACTTTACTTCATTGCTTGAATCTTTTATATCTAAGATAGGAAGAGGTGGTTCGTATACAAGATCCACTTTTTTGCGATCAGAGGCTTCTACTGTTTCAATCTCTTCTTTTAAAAGCTCTTTGATCGGTCCTACCTTTTCAGATATTTCTTCGATAGTAAGACTGGAGATTTCGTTCTTTGTGATATTCTTACCTGACTTCTTAGCTGCCTTATAAATCGCATAGTGCCCAGGTGACATTTTCATCTTTTTAGATTGTTCACGTTCTTTAGAACTCATCACGATGGTGGTCATCTCTATTGAGTTCTTTTTAGCTTTCTCCGTCATGACTTTATTCACTTGTTGTTTGATTTCTTTTTCCTTATCAGCTGGTATTTCCTCAGATAAAGTTGTAGTGATCAATACTTCTTCCTTTGACTTCAGATAGCCAAGGTCTTCACATGTTTCAAAAATAAGGTCAGTTACATGTTCGATTTTTTCATTTTCCCAATCGTTCAACCGATCAAGAACCATATGTCCTTGCTGATTATAAGCAAAGATATCAAGAACTTTCATATCTTCATCGATCTTTAACTCGAGACTAGGATCCATGTTTATACCGACATATGCATATGCTCCAGGTCCAGATATCGGTGCAAGGACTTGAAAGAACAAGAGGAAGATCGCTAAAGCTACAGCAGTTCCGGTTTTCCAGTTAAAGATAGAAAAAGCAGTTTTTTTGTTCTCTTGTTTTACTGGAAGACGGATTTCTTGACCGACCATATAGGCAGCGTTGGTATTCTTAATCTTTTTAAATTCTCCGCCCTCAGCAAGAACGATGACATGGCGTTTGTTAACTTCTACAATAATCGCTTTGTTCATTAGTGTTTTCCTCCCGTGCCAGGAACATATTGCAGCAACACTTGATAATTTTCTATAAAAATAAGGGTAAGAGCGGTTATGTATTCTCGCTGTTTTTTCATGGTGTGCTTCTGATGCTGTGTACTTTCATTATGAAGAAGGGGCAACCGTTTCCACGTTAAAAAGTAATTCCGCATCTCAGGATCTTTCGAGATCTCTTCAGCAACTTTTATAGCTTGTTGTCTGTTTTCAACATCCTTAGGAGTGCTGGAGACTAAGTGACTAAACTCTATTCCATATTCTTTTAGACGCATTTTAAAATGCGATATTTCTTTTGCAGGATCTGGTTCATCTGTTGCATTCGTGCATAGACTCAACGATGAATGTGAAGACGGTGTTTCAAATGCAGGCTGAAATGATTTATTTTTTTTCGAAAACCAACGGCGGATCAATTGTTCCCCCTCCTTCCAACGAATATGTAAAATAATATATTTCAAGATAATAATAACCAAATTATTATAGTATACTTTCCTATTAAAAAATAGGGAAGAAAGTCACAAGAGTAGATTTTTATGAAGTTTGATAGCGCTCATAGATGGAAAAACTGAGAGTGGGTGATGAAGTTGAAATATAATAAGGAAGATCGAGAGAAATATAGTGAAGCGATAGATCGCATGCAAGAGGGTTTAGACAGCATGATTGATTTGTACAACGAAGCTGAAGATGATGAAGAGCTGATTCAATATGATGAAGAGGTCATAGCGGCAATCAGGCAAGCCAAAGAAAGCTTTGGAGAGGATTTTATCAACCAAAAGATAAACACGATCGTTAAAGAAGTGCTCTCACTCATGCAAGGGGGTCAGACCCCCAACAAAGACAAATAGTGCTTCTTTGTACATCTCACTAGGACAGTCGTAACCTTCAAAACTAAACACCCGCCTTCAGTTATTTAAGAAGGCGGGTGTTTGGTTTTCTTATAGAATGCATATCATAGAACATACATAAAGATCGGAAACATGTTCCAGCATAACCATAGTGTAAAGATAAATAGAATAGAGATTGGAATAGACACTGTGTACTGAATCCATCTTGTTGTTCCTGAACTGAGCTGCCACACTTTACGAACGACAAGGATGAACAAAGGTATGGTCAATAGAAGAAAGAATAATCTTACCCAATATACATAAGTCACAGTATCAGGTGTTAATGAGAATAAAGAGATGAAGCACACGATGCCTATTATTCCATATAACGGCCAGATGACTTGTTTCATCTTCTTAGAATCATGTATTGTTAGAAGAGAGAATGCAATTAAGCAGATAATGGTGTATACAATCATTATAGACCTCCTAACTTGTTATCTTTTACTCTATTCTCTGTTTTTAATTTTTATGAGATTACTATAAAATCAAAAGTAATTCTAGTAAAAACAAGATATGTAACAGAAAGGTGATAAGAATGAAAATCGCAGTAATCAACGGAAGCTCAAGAGAAAACGGAAATACGGATGCTCTGACTCAAAAGGCATTAGACGGGATTCCGTATACTTCTTTTTACCTCAAAAACCACAAGATAAATCCTATAGATGATCTACGCCACGATGAAGGAGGATTTGTTAAGGTAGACGACGATTATGAAGAGTTAATCAACCAGATTCTACAGCATGACGTACTTATTTTTGCTACTCCTGTTTACTGGTATGGAATGAGTGGGGTTATGAAAAACTTTGTAGATCGTTTCTCACAGAGCTTAAGAGATGAAACATTAAACTTTAAGAAAAGCATGAGCGAAAAAAAAGCTTATGTAATTATAGTTGGCGGAGACTATCCTCGAATAAAGGGACTACCATTAATTCAGCAATTTCAATATATATTTGACTTTTTAGGTACTGAATTTGTTGGCTATTTAATAGGTGAAGCAAATGCACCTCATGAGATTTTATCCGACTCTAAAAGTATAGGAGATGCTCTATCGTTTAATAAAGCTTTATTGAAGCACACTGATAAATAGTCAGTGTGTTTTTCTATATTACTAACTGAAAGTAAAAATTTTTGCAATGTTCTAATAGAGTTGTTTTTCATTTGAAGTATCAACCTGGACAATTCCATCCGAGTGTTTAAGGATAAACATTAATGCGAATCCAAAAAGAGGAAAATAACTCTTGTGTTTTTTTGTATTTAATAGAAAAATAGAGAAAAGGCATTTCTTGTAAATACTTTAAAAATAATTCAACAAGGATGTAGAACATGCGAGAGACTTCGTTTGAATTACAAAATAAAAAACAATTGATGCACACGTTCTATGAAGCGGTTAATAGCGGGATTATCGTGTTAGAAACATGTGGCACGATTCTTTATGCCAATACAAAAGCGTGTGGCATGTTAAGATTGACTGATTCTGAAGTTGAAGGCGCATTTCTATATGAGCTTCCGTTCTTTATTACAGATTCAAACAGTGAGAAATGGTCACTTAAAGAAGCTTACCTTCAACATGTAAAAAACAAAACACAAGAATATCAGGTCGAAATAGATTTAATCTGTAACAACACAGGCTTTTCGTCTTCGTTGTCTGTTTCAATCGTTCCTCTTAAGAATAATTTGAGCGATCTATCCGTTATTACTTTAACGGATAATCAGCAGTTAAAACGTACAGAAAAAATGTTGAATCGCAGTCAGCAGCGGTTTTACTCGCTCGTAAATTCAATGGAAGACACCGTCTTTACGTTAGACACTAATTTTGTACATACAGGCATCTATGGACGATGGATGGAGAAACATGGTGTGAAGCCATCCTACTTTTTAGGGAAGACCGTTCGCGAAGTTTTTGGCGCTGAGATTGCTGAAGGGCAAGAAAAAGCATGTCGTCTTGTTTTGCAGGGTAAATCTCAGTTTTATGAATGGAGTAATGTGCGTGGTGGTGAACGTCTCTATTACCAAGCTATCTTGTCTCCTATAAAAAATGATCAAGGTCAAGTAGAAGGAATAGTCGGCGTTTCAAGAGATATCACTCAAAGCAAGAGAATGGAACTAGGACTTCGAGAGAGTGAGGAAAGGTTCCGTCAATTTGCTGAGAATGCAAAAGACATCTTTTGGATGCAAGATTACAAAACGCATCAGCTTCTTTACATATCAAAAGCTTTTAAGCAAATATGGGATACTGAAGAGAGTGATCTCATTGAATCTGTTTTTACAGACGTTCACTCGGAAGATCAAGAAGCAGTCTCAGCGTTCATCAAATTAATCGCAAAAGGTGAATCACAGATTGAATATCGGATACATGGGAAAAATAACAGAGTCCGCTGGATCCGAACAAGAGCATTTCCAATCACCAATGACGAGGAAGAGATCTATCGAATCGCAGGAATCTCTGAAGATATTACAGATTTAAAAGAAAAAGAAGAGCTGCTTAGAAAATCTGATAAGCTTACCGTCGTGGGTGAGCTAGCTGCAGGTATCGCTCATGAGATCCGTAATCCGCTCACTAGTATCAAGGGGTTCGTCCAACTCATGAAAGCAGATATGGAAGATCTTCATAGCGAGATCATCTTATCAGAGATGGATCGGATCGAATCGATCATTACTGAATTTTTAGTATTAGCTAAACCACATCAAGAAACGTTTTTTCAACATAGAAACGTGAATGATTTTATTAAACAGACCATCACTTTGTTAGATTCAGAAGCAAACCTTAATAACGTTCAATTTGAGACGCATTTAATGAACGTGCCTCAGATTCTTTGTGAAGGAAATCAAATTAAACAAGTCATCATCAATGTTATCAAGAATGCTATAGAATCCATGGATAGCGGAGGCACCATTTTTGTAGAAACAGGAGCACATGATGAAGGCTATGTTTTTATTAAGGTTACTGATCAAGGAGTAGGGATAAGCGAAGAACGTCTTGCGAGACTTGGGGAACCCTTTTATTCCAATAAAGAAAAAGGAATTGGACTAGGCCTCATGGTATCATTGAAGATCATTGAAAATCATCATGGAAACATTACCTTTGAAAGTATGTTAGATATTGGGACAACGGTCACGATATTGCTGCCGACAAAGCTATTACCATAAGATTTGATAAAACACATTTCGGCTTCCTGAAATGTGTTTTATTTTTGCTTGCTAAATAAGTGTTTACGGTTTTTTTGTATAGGGTAACCATATACAAGATGCATGAAAAATCTGATCTTTTTGATAGGTGAGAATTAACGTAAAATTGTGAACATTTCTAATTCATGCTACCCTTGTCTAGTAGGGGGATGTACAAAAAGGGATATTCAAGGAGGATAAGAATGAAGGATTTTAAAAAGAAGATTGGTATTTTAGCTGTCGTTTTTTCAATGTTTGTTCTAGCTGCATGTGGCAGCAGTGAGTCAAGTGACGGAGGTCCAGAATTAAAAAACGAAGGTGAATTTAATTTCATCGTATCAGGAGAGTTTCCACCATTCAGCTCAGTTGATAAAGGCGGAGAACTAACAGGATTTGATGTTGCAGTTGGTAAGGCGATTGCCAAAGAACTTGGTCTAAAGCCTGTCCCAGAAAAGTTTAAATTCCACGGCGCTGTATCCGCTATTAAGGCAGATCGTTTTGACGCAGCAGTGGCAAGCCATACAATCACTGAAGACCGAAAGAAAGCAGTGAATTTCAGCGAGCCCTATTATTACTCAGGTCCGGTAATCTTTACAAGACCAGACAGTGATATTAAAACAAAAGAAGATTTAAAAGGAAAAGAAGTTGCTGTTTCAAAAGGTTCTACCTATGAAAAATCTGCACAAGATTTCACAGATCAGATTAAAAACTATGATAGTGATGCGACAGCATTGCGTGCGTTGAGTGAAGGGAAACACGATGCGGTAATCACTGACGCAATCACTGGTAAACAAGCGATTGAAAAAGGATTTAAGATCGTTGAACAAGAGCAGCTTGGTACGAGTGAACAAGCAATCGCTATTAAAAAAGAAGATAAAGAATTGCTGAAAGCGGTAAATAAGGCATTAAAGAAAATGAAGGATAACGGTGAGCTTGCGAAGCTTAGTGAAGAATACGTCGGTGCTGATATCACGAAGAAGCCTGAATAATGGTGGAGCCGCCCTCATGAGGTTACGTGTAGGGTGGCTTTCTTTTATACAAACAGTTCAACACACCACAACACCATTTAAAAAGAGAATGAAAAGGGGAGGACAATGGCATGTTTGATCTCGCACACATTTTAGACGTATTAGTAGAAAGTTATCCACTCTTCATGAAGGGACTATGGGTCACACTTCAGCTTACCTTTGTATCGGTTTTGATCGGTACGGTAATCGGACTCATTTTTGCGTTATTTAAAATCTCAGGAATTAAAGTTTTGAATTGGATAGCGAACATTTATATTGCACTTATTCGCGGTACCCCGTTGATCGTACAGATTTTTATTTTTTACTTTGGTCTAGCGGAATTAGGTATTTCTGCCTTCTGGTCGGCGGCATTTGGACTTGCTATGCATAATGGTGCTTATATTGCGGAGATCTTCAGGGGTTCTATTCAGTCTGTAGATAAAGGGCAGATGGAGGCAGGACGTTCATTAGGTATGACATATGGTTTGGCGATGAGAAGAATCATCCTGCCGCAAGCCTTTAAACGAGCGTTACCTCCTTTAGGTAACCAATTTATTATTGGTCTGAAGGATTCATCTCTTGCATCATTTATTGCCCTTAACGAGTTGTTCAGTATTGCAACGACACAAGGATCTAGAACATTTGATGAGATGACATACCTGATTATCGTAGGTCTATACTATCTAATACTCGTTCTTCTTTTCACATTACTGGTTAACCTATTAGAGAAGAAACTATCAGCTGGGGAATAGGAGGTGTCTGAGTTGAAAAAAGAAATGATACGCATTGAAAACTTGAAAAAGAGTTTTGGAGATCTAGAAGTATTAAAAGAAGTGAATCTAAACGTACAAGAGAGCGAAGTTGTAGTATTAATTGGTGCCAGTGGTTCTGGAAAAAGTACTCTTCTCAGATGCATCAATTTCCTTGAGATTAAAAACGGTGGAAGAATTGTCATTGAAGGAGAAGAAATTGATCCGAAAACTCATAACTTAAATGAAGTACGCCAAAGAGTAGGGATGGTTTTTCAGCACTTTAACTTGTTTCCTCACAAAACGGTATTGGAGAATGTGATGGAAGCTCCTCTTAAAGTAAAAAACCAAAATAAATCAGAAGCAGAACAGGAAGCAAAAGCTTTACTTGGTAAGGTGGGTCTTTCTGATAAAGCAGATGTTTATCCAGCGAAATTATCCGGTGGACAAAAGCAGCGTGTTGCTATCGCAAGAGCGCTTGCGATGAAACCAGATATCATGCTTTTTGATGAACCAACATCAGCACTCGATCCAGAACTTGTAGGAGAAGTGCTCGCCACAATGAAAGAGCTAGCGCAAGAAGGGATGACCATGGTCGTTGTGACGCATGAGATGGGCTTTGCGAAAGAGGTAGCAGATGAGGTCGTTTACATGCACGATGGACAGATCTGGGAAAGAGGAAAGCCAGAAGAGCTTTTTGATGCTCCGAAAGAAGAGCGCACGAAAGATTTCTTAAGTTCTATCCTATAAAGTAAAGAAGGTGCAGCAATGAGCTGCACCTTTTCTATTGGCTATTTTTGAGCGGCAGAAGATTGAACGGACTTTCCCGTTCGTTCTTGGATCATAAGAACGGCACCTAATACAAATAGAATACCAATACCTTGAACAGTGGAGATGGATTCTTTGTACAGCATCATACCCATCAAAGTTGCTACTACAGGTTCGATAGTAGACACGATGGATGCTTTACTCGCATCTATTTGTTGTAAGCCTTGGGTATAGAACCAGTAAGCAAATACGGTTGGAAAAAGACCAAGACCGAGCACGTTCATTAAAACAGCAGGGCTAAAGACTTGGAGATCAACAGAGGATATACCACTGATAGGAAATAGAGCAAGCATAGCAAAGAAAAAAGTATAGATACTGATGGTTAACGTTTCATATTTTCGGCTAGCTAACTTACCAAAAATGCTGTAAAGTGAATAGCCAAAACCAGCCCCTAAACCTATCAAAAGACTCAACATTGAGAGTTCTAATTGAGCAGAGAACAGACCTGAGACAAGTGTACAGCCAAAGAAGGTAGCAGCGAGTGCAAAGAGTTTCTGCCGGGTCAACTGCTCTTTAAAAATAATAGCTGATATGACAAGCACAAATGCTGGGGCTGTATACAAAAGAATAGCAGCAATAGCTAGTGAGGATGTTTGTATCGTCGTAAAATAACACCAATTGAAAAAGGATACACTCAAAATACCTGTACCTAAGAAATACCAAATATCCTTTACATCGATCTTTAGCAGGCTAGATTTTTGTACAATAATCCATGCCAGAAATAATAGAAATGCGCTGGCAGCTCTTAAAAAAACAATCTGCAAGGATGTAAATCCCGCCTGTGAGAGCTCTTTAACGAAAAAACCGATGATTCCCCAAAGAGACGCACCGATTGCTACATATAAAAAAGCAAGTTTCGTTTGATAAGGCAAATTGGTTCATCCCCTATATAAAAATAATCAACATTCTACTGAAACTCTAACAAAAAACACCCTTACTGTATATCACAATAAAGGTGTTTTACAATTATTCCATCTTATGTTTTATCTTTTCTACTTCCTCTTCTTCCTCTTTCACGATATCATCATCAATGTCTTCTTTAAAAGCGAAGGAAAGTAACAATGATACTAATATCCCTCCACCGATCAAGTTACCTATCGTAGCAGGAATTAAATTAAGAAGAATAAATTCATACCAACTGTATTCAAATCCTTCTAACACGGTAATGCTAAAATACCCCATGTTCGCCACGGCGTGTTGGAAATTTCCTGCTTCAAATATGATAACAGGTAAAAGAATTCCAAAAATTTTACCCATTACATCTCTTGCTGCCGTAGCAAGAACGGCTGCAATTCCAATAAGCCAGTTTGCAAGAATACCAGAGAATAATACTTGAAACCAACCCCATGTGCCTCGTTCAGTAAACTCCATCTTTTTTTCCATGAACTTTAAAAGTATCTCGTAAAATTCTTTGTCTAATGAACCTGACATATTAAGTAGAAACCCAACAAACAATGCTCCTAAAAAGTTACCGATATAACAGATTCCCCAAAACCTCAGTACCTTTTTACTGATCCAGTACTTAGATTGTAAAATATAGCTGGGCAGTAAGACATTGATCTCTGTAAATAGGATCGATCCTGATAGAAAGATCATCGTATATCCGATAGCAAATCCAACCCCTGATAAAAGGTTAAAGGGACCAGACGTTTCGACCCCCATGGATAATAAAACGGAACCTAATGCGCCAAATGCGATAAAAGCACCTGCCATAAAAGATAAAATGAATTGTGCTAAGTTTGAAACTTGTAAAGACGCCTTACCCTCTTCAATAAAATATTCGATAATTTGAACTGGAAAAAAGTATTGCCGATCTGGAACAGCTGCTTTTTTGCCATTTTTATTATTATTGTCTTGATTCTCTTTCATGTTCTGCATTCCCTCTTATTATGTCATCCTCGTTCTACTACTCTTCCCAAAATTTGAAGTATGCAAAACCAAATATGAATAATTTTATACAATAAAAATTGTTATTTACTTTTATATACCAAATTTATGTGAAGTTTGACTTAATTACGGTAATCAAATTGAAACATTAAAGGTGACTATTCTCATGCGAAGCGTTACATTTCCTTATCTATACTATTAATATACTCAAATAATAAAGGTTTCGTTGGGAGGAGAGAAGACTTTGAAAAAAGGTTTAGTGTTGTTCATGGGGATATTGCTTGGGAGCTTATCATTTTGGAGTTACAAGGGAGAAGCAGCGAGCTATGTAAATCCGAATCAAACGTATACATATGAAACGATGACGAGTAATATTAAAACACTCGCTCAAAAATATCCTGGATTAGTCCAATACCGTTCACTTGGGAAAACACCTTATGGCAGAGATATATGGGCAGTGAAGCTGGGAAGAGGTGATGCGACGGTACTCTACAATGCATCTCATCATGCCAGAGAATGGATGACGACAAATATCGTGATGGAGATGATCGATCAGTATAGCGAACGCTATGTAGCCAACAGTACGATGGACGGTTACAATGTTGCAAACGTATTGAATAACACGTCGATTTGGTTTGTACCAATGACTAACCCAGATGGTGTCACACTTCAGCAAAAAGGCTTATCTGCTTTTCCTGCAGCAGCTCATGCTAACCTCATCAAGATGAATGGTGGAAGCAAGGATTTTAAAAGATGGAAGTCGAACGCACAAGGAGTTGATCTGAACAGACAATATCCTGCGCGTTGGGAACAGATCTCAAATAATGCGAAAGCGCCTTCTTATAAAGACTACAAGGGTAGTGCTCCACTTGTGACAAAAGAAGCAAAAGCTATGACTGCACTCACTTATCTCGTAGATCCTGAGATTACAAATTCTTATCACACAGCTGGAAGAATACTATACTACCATTTTAATTATGGAACAAATACCTTTGAGGGAGACAAAACGCTTGGTACAACCCTGGCTAACATGACCGGCTATCGACTCATTCCTCCTGATACTCAGCTATCAAGTGGTGGTGGATATAAAGACTGGTTCATCCAAACCTTCAAACGCCCTGGTTTTACGTTTGAACTTGCTCCATATGCAGGCGAGACGAACCCGCCGATCACGATTATTAACGAAGAATGGACAAGGAATAAAAAAGCAGGACTTTATATGGCAGTAGAAGGGGACAAGCGTTGGGAGAAGCGCATCACACCAATAACAAAAACCATTACGCTTACTCAAAAAGTTCCTTTACATGATCGTCCTCATGTAAATCATAAAATGGCTGCAGCAAGTCTATATCCAGGGACGTATAAAGCAAATGCAGCGTATGGAAACTTTTATCGTATCCAAACCATTCTTGGACCAAAGTGGATTGTAAAATAAAGCACAAAAAAACTGCTCTCTGAATCCTAGAGAGCAGTTTTTTTCTATGCACTGATCGTATGAGATGAATCTACTTTCGGTTCTGGAACAAACATAAGAATCGTAATTCCAATGATGAACAGAACGACAAGGCTGAACACAGCACTAGCAGAGTTTCCAGTCACTTGAGCGGTTACGGCGATTAACAACGGCCCCATAATGGAAGCGAACTTACCGAAAATATTGTAAAAGCCAAAGAATTCATTCGAGTTTTCTTTCGGAACAAGTTTTGCAAAATAGGCACGGCTTAACGCTTGAATTCCACCTTGAGACGTAGCAACTAGCATGGCTAAAATCCAGAAATCCATGGTTGTTTCTAAGAAATATGCATAAATACAAACGATAATGTAGACCACAATTCCGACATAAAGCATCTTCTTCCCAGTAAATCTCTCTGCTAACCTTCCGTATAGAATGGCAAAAGGGGCAGCGACCACCTGTGTGACAAAAAGGATGATTAAAAGGTTAGTAGAACTAATGCCAAGATCTGAACCGTAAGCAGTGGACATCGTAATGATCGTTCCTACTCCATCAATATAAAAGAAATAAGCGAGCAGAAATAAAAACAAAGCACGATACTTTCGTATTTCTTTCATTGTTTTACCTAAACGTTTAAAGCTGTTTATCAGAGGTTTCGGCTCTCGTTCGATGCCGTACTTCTGGTAAACGTTCTTTAGCATAGGAATCGTAAAAATGCCCCACCAAATGGCAGTGATTAAAAAGGCAATCTTGCTAGCTAAAGTAGTTGAAATAGGCAAAACTTCATTTTGTGCCAACACGATAATCGCGATACTGATCAAAAATGGAATCGTACTCCCGATATATCCTAATCCGAATCCTCTAGATGACACTCTGTTCATTCTTTCTTCCGTTGTTACATCGGTTATAAAAGCATCATAAAAGACATTAGATCCACTAGAGCCTATTGCAGTTAATGTATAAAAAATTAATAATAATAGCCATTGATCACTTGGAATAAAAGCTAATGATGCGGTAGAAATAAGACCAAGTGCAAAAAAGAATGTGAAGAATCGCTTCTTTAATCCTTTGTAATCAGCAATTGTACCTAAAACGGGGCTAAGCATCGCTAAAATAAATGTGGCAATCGCGATTGTATACCCCAAATAAGCCGTTGAATCTGATGAACTGACTCCTGCGTTTGTCGCGGCTGCTTTAAAGAACAAAGGAAATACAGCTGTTGAGATAATGATAGAATACGCTGAGTTTGCCCAATCATAATACATCCAGCTATTCTCTTCTTTCGTAAACCGTTTCATAGGTTTTGTCCTCTCTCTACTAGAATTTAAAATCTAGCTGGTTAAAAAATCTTGCACGACTTTACCATCTGTTTCACCTAAATCTAGACCTAATAGTTTAGCAAATGTAGGTCCTTCATCGATTAAATGCATGGAAGGAACAACGACATTTCTTTTTATCCCTTTACCTGCTAATAACAGAATAGTTGTGTAGTCTTCTTTTTTAGGGGAGTACCCATGACACGCATGTGTATACCGCTTTCTTCTCACATCTTGATCAGTAATTTCATTCAGAAAAGAGCCTTCATGATCTTCGTTAAAATAAAAGCCGCGTCTGGCTTCTACCATAAACGCACAACGATCATCAGCACCTGTGGCAGCTGCTTCTTCTTGACTGTAGATCTTTTCAATACCATTTCTTTCATCAATCAATAAGTGGTTAAGTAGATTTTTAACTACCTCCTTTGTTTGTATATCAGATGAATCCTTAAGGTAAATATATGCTGATCCATCACAACTTTTGCAATAGGCTTTCCAATTCTGTATAACCCCTTTAGAATCAGTGTCTATTACTTGTTGTTCTTTCAATAACACATTCAGTTTAATAGCTTTGCTCTCATCGAGTGCGCTATGATCTCCTAATACGGCGATCGTCGTTTCTTCATAGATACCAGCTTCCTTTATGGATTCGACAATTCTACCGAGTCTGTTGTCATGTCTTTTTATTGCATCCATTGCTTCATCAGAAGAAAATCCATGGTAGTGCCTCTGTGAATCCAGATCAACAAAATGAACAAGCAATAGCTGAGGTTTTTTATTCTTAATCGTATGTATTGTGGACTCTAAAACAAAATCATCAAGCTCAGGCTGGTTCAAACCACTACGCAGATGTCCGAATCGACGGTTCAAATCAAGTTGGTATCGTTTACTTCCGTTTAAGAGAGATACAGGAATCTGATGGTGCCACTTACGGTTTGCAAAGATTTCAGGCATGTTGTAATCGATGTTCGCTCTTGCAGTGACTGGCCATAAGAGGGCACCCGTAGTCATACCTGCTTTTTTAGCTTCATCATATAAAGTAGTTCCTTTAATATGTTTTCTGTGCCAATACCAATCAGGCGAAGCTTTGCCCGGCTGTGTTAACGTGTTATTTACGATTCCGTGGTTTTTGGGGTATCTTCCTGTAACAATCGAGGTATGACAGGGATACGTTACAGAAGGATAGATTGTCTCTACTTTTTTGCTATGTGAGCCTCGATTTAAAAATTCCTTGAAATTCGGAAGCTGCTCTAATATAGGAAAATCAAGGGAAGATAGACAGTCAAATGAAATGACAACTAAATGATTGGTTAGACGGGACATAACACTCCTCCAAAAGTTGCTAAGATTAACCATTCTAAATTAAATGATAGCATAAGGGAATATACCACGTGTAAAGTCTGTGTATGAATTATAAAAAATCACACCATTTCCTTTCCAAACTTTGTAAGTTATGTTATGAATGAATTATCTCATTAAATAGCGGGTGATGAAGTGATCAAATGGTGGTTAGGTGTTGTATTGATGTTTTTTATCACAACTGGGGTAATATTGTACGTCTTCACGATGGATTACGCATCCGAAAAAGCAATGATCGAAATCACAAAAGAATTAAAGTCGAATGAAGATGAGATCACAAAACTTCTAGAAGACCCAGAGATTAGAAAGTACATAGAAACAGGAAAACCTCCAAAGCAGAAGTTGCCATTTACTACTAAGAATGATGCTGTTCAATTTATCTCTGAAAGATACTCAGTTCAAGAGTTAGCAAGGATTAGAGAAAAAGTAAGTAAAGGCTTGAACGAAGATGAAAAGCTAGCGGTATATGAGAAGTTGCTCGAAAAAGTTACGGATGATGAGCTGATGGCGTTGAAAGTAGTCGCTTTAAAAGAGATAAAGAAAAAATAAAAAAAGCCCCTACGTAGGGCTTTTTTTGTGTCGCTAAAACGATACTCTAATCTTTCCATCTACTGTTGAAATATGATAACTCTCAAATTCACCAGTTTTGACTTCAATCTCTTTACCTGTTCTAATGACTTCTTGAATCTGTTCTTTAATCGTAGGGTGCATATCGTATAGAACATCTACGTTTTCTATAGAAGTCGTATTGATACCTGTGCTAAAACTCATAATCATTTGATCGGTAGAATTATCAAACATCAAAAAACAATCACTATCCTCAATCGCATAAAGAGCAGCATCATGTTTCTTTGCGATGGCTACGAGATCTTTTAAGTTCTCATGTGTGTCATCCATTAAGCTCACGTATGTGTAGCCGTCGATGATTTTAGTTTCTGGCATTTTTGTTTGTGTTTGCTCTTCTTGTTTAGGTTTTTCCTCCACTTTTTTTGTTTGAGGCTGAACAGCAGGCTTTGGTGCAGGTTTTGTTGTTTCAATTTTATTTTCTTTAGGCTTTTCGGAAATCTGTGGCTGTTCTACTTTTTCTTTTTCAACTGGATTTTGAACTGTCTTTTCATTTTGAGATTGAACAGGAACGTTCGTTTTCGAAGCTGCTACCAGTTTTTCATTTTCTTCGACATTATTTTGTTTAAGTGTAAGAACTTCATTTGATCGTTCAGAAGTAACTGCCTCATGTTTAAGAGGCGTATTTTGTTCTGTTGCTCTTACTTTGCTTTCAAAATCGCTATCATTTAATACCCCGATTGTTAGTAACGCTGTTGCTGTAAAGATTACCGTACGTTTTTTGAATTTCAATTTAAGTCCTCCCCAATGTCTTGTTACTTATTAGACGAGAGAAGAACTAAAATGGTTTCACTAATATTACAGAAATATTTCATAAATGTTACAAAATGATATTCTCTAGAAAAAATTAGGAACTTTAAAGGGGTTTCTATGGATAAAAAGAAGTCATTTAATACGTCGTTGGTTTTAGGAGGAATTAAGCAAGTAATATTTTTTCACATAATTATGTAAGCGCATTCAAAATAATTCGTTTTCACATTTATGTCATTGGAGGAGATTATGCTTATGCTGGGAATGGAAGATGGACTTATCGCATTTGTATGGGTGGCTACTGTTGTTTCGGCATTAGGGTGTGTTGTATTTGGTGGATTCATGTGGAACAGAGGAGGCGATGACTCAAAATGAATTTTGCTGTCCTTATCCCAATTCTTATCGTATATATGGGTATCATGTCATGGCTTGCTTATTATGGATATAAAAAGACTGTAACAGAGTCAGATTATTTAGTGGGTGGGAGAAACATTCACCCTGCGATCATGGCATTGTCTTACGGAGCTACTTTCATAAGTACATCGGCCATTGTTGGTTTCGGTGGCGTATCAGCAGCTCATGGATTTAGCTTGTTATGGCTAGCCTTTCTTAACATCGTACTAGGTATATTTGTCGCATTTGCGATTTTTGGGACCAAGATTAGAAAATTGTCCCTAGATCTAAACGCTACAACGTTTCCTACATTGCTAGGAAAAAGATATGATTCAAAATTTATCACAGTTTTTTCAGGGGCTATGATTTTTATTTTAATGCCAGCCTATACGAGTATCGTTTTGATTGGAGGAGGAAGATTTCTTCAAGAATCACTTTCGATGAACTTTAATCTCGCTCTTATTCTGCTAGCTGCAATCATTGGAATCTATGTAGTAACCGGTGGAATTAAGGCCGTCATGTATACCGATGCGTTTGGTGCGGTTGTCATGTTGATCGGGATGGCTATCTTCTTATTCGTCACCTACCAAGCAGTAGGAGGCATTATGGAGGGGCATAATGGATTAACCGCAATGAAGGATCTTGTGCCTCAAGCTCTTGTCGATCAAGGTCATCAAGGCTGGACAAGTATGCCTGAATTCGGATCTCCGCTGTGGTGGACCATTGTTAGTACCATTATCATGGGAGTTGGAATAGGAGTATTAGCGCAGCCTCAACTTGCGATGAGATGCATGACTGTAAAAGATGATCGAGCACTTTATCGTTCTGTCTTAGTCGGCGGTGTTTTTATCTTTTTTATGACAGGTGCAGCTTTTGTGATCGGCCCGTTAAGCAATCTTTATTTTTATGAGAAAACGGGTGAGATCGCTCTAACAGCCGCAAAAGGAAACGTCGATCTTATCATCCCTATCTTCATAAACCAAATCATGCCTGAATGGTTTATCTATCTGTTTACACTCACTTTATTATCTGCCACTATCTCTACAATTAGTTCTCTTATTCATGTTCAAGCAACGGCTTTTGGCCAAGATATTTTAAAAACACTCGGTGTTAAATCCCATTTTGGATCTAAGCTTAACCCTTCTAGAATTGGGGTGCTTATCGGTGTGATCGCTGCAGTCATTTTAGCTTACTTGCTTCCAGCTGGAATCATCGCTCAAGCAACGGCTTTTTGGTTTGGCATATGTGCAGCCGGATTTATGCCAGCTCTGATTGGAGCACTATATTGGAAAAGAGCTACGAAGACCGCAGCTACAGCAAGTATGATCGTCGGGTTTACGGTAAGTATCATCGGTTTCTTATTTATACACCTTAAAGAATCTGCTGCTATCGGGTTATCACAAGCATGGTTTGGAAAAGCAGCTCTATTTCCTTATCCATGGACACACATCGATCCTCTATTCTACGCTTTACCTTTATCTTCAGCCGTATTTATAATCGTTAGCTTACTTGATAAAAGAACAACCGTTACAAAGAATAAAGAAAAAGAACCATTGATACCAGCAGTACCGGAATAAAGTATTATATGTAAATTCAATTAAATAGAAGAAGTATGAACCTCCGTTATTTGTTGCAAACTAGGAACAGATAAAGGAGGTTTTTTACATGGATCAAGTAAAAGTCATTATTATGAAATTTCTTGTATGCCTAATCGCATTTTGGATCGGACTCGATCTGTTCTTTGACGCTTCGATCAGTGATATCGTTTCTTTTGCGGTTACAACAACTGCAATCACCTATATTGTAGCGGACCGCATTTTGTTGCCGAGAATAGGTAAGAACAACACGTTGATGGCAGAGTTTATTTTAGCGTATCTAGTGGTTTGGATTTTCGGATCGATCCTGTTAAACGGATACATGCAGATCGCGTGGGGAAGTGTGATCGCAGCGGGGATTATCACCGCTACAGAAGTATTTGTGCATCAGTACTTATTAAAGCACATGCCTTCAAAGAATAAAGAGAGAACAGGAAGGCAGCAAAGAAGGTTTAGACCAGGCTTTCGTTATGCAACGGAATTTGCTGAAGAACAAGACCCAAGAAATAAAAATAAAGAAGAATAGTCTCCAAAAAAAGTATCATGATGTATACGCATGGTACTTTTATATCTAAAAAATCCCTTGAGTTCACTCAAGGGATTCGTTATTTTTTGTATGGTGGAGACTAGCGGGATCGAACCGCTGACCTTTTGGCTGCCAGTTAAACGGGCTATTCAGGATGCAAACGGATGTTCCCGTGCGAAACACTATTGATATAGGGTCTTGTAGGATGACTATCTGATTAATTCTGAGCAAAAAGGAAGCTTGTCGCCGAATTTCGGCGACAAAATGGCGACAACTTATTTAATTTGTTTCTTAATAAATAGGTTGTCCAATTTGTTTGCTGCTTCTTGGTCTGCTTTTTGTAATGCATGGCCATACGTGTTCATAGTTACTCTTATATCCGAATGTCCTAATCGTTCTGAAATGATCTTTGCATGAACACCCTGGTTGATTAGAAGTGTAGCTGATGTATGTCTCAGATCGTGGAGCCTAATATATCTTACGCCAGCTCGATTTGTGAATCTTCGCCACCAAGTAGTAGGAGTGGTTGGGTAGAAGTGTGTCCCATCTTCATTGCAGAAAAGCCATTCACGCTCTTTTTCTATCCACAATTCACCCATCTTCAATTTTTCCTTTTTCCAATGAAGATGAAATAATTTCATTTCTTCTACGACTGAGGGAGGAAGGGAAACGATCCTTTTGGATCTCTTTGTTTTTGGTCCCTTAATTGTGGATCCTGTAAGTCCTTTAACAACAACTTGACTAATATCGATAGTGGCTTTTTCAAAGTTTACTTTTGACCACTCTAATCCAAGATTTTCACTCCGGCGTAAACCAGCTGCAATTGCAAGGGTTAAGAAAATGCGCCAATGGAACGGTTCTTGTTCTGCCGCCTTAAACAATATTTCAACTTCATTTTCATCATAAACAGTTACCTCTTTTTCACTCGTAAGACGAGGCTTTTTAACATTTTTAACGGGATTACTTTTAATGATCTGCCATTCAACTGCTCTTTCAAAAATGTTTCTAATCGCTAAATATACATCTTGTTTCGATCTAGCGGAAAGAGGCTTCTCTACGCTGCTATCAACACGTTTAATACCATCCATCATGTTAATGATATGAACAGGTTTAATTTGATCGATTCTTCTATGGCCGATAGCTGGTAAGATATGATTTCTTATGTGAGATAAATAACTGATTAAGGTATTCTCTGATAACTCTTTCTTAGCATATTTATTTTCCCATTCAATAACGAAATGTTCTAATGTCATTTTTTCAGGAGCAATATATTCGCCTGACTCAACCTCGGTTTTAAACTTGTGAAACTCTTTATCAAGATAATCTTGCAACTTTTTCTTCGTTTTCAAAAGTGATTGGTCTTCAACACTAATTGTTTTGTACCGGCGCTTTCTCTTCCCGTTATTGTTGTATCCAACTTCTACTGTCAATAAAAAGGAATTTTCTCCACGCTTTCGGATATTCGCCAAAACAATCCCCCCTAATTAAAAGATTGATTACCTGGAATCATGTCTGCTGGAATCTCTAGATACTCTTCCACATCAAATTGCAACCTACCGTCTACAAGTCTTATATTGGTTGTTACTGGAACACGTATTATTTGACCGTTTCTTTTTCTGCACTTCTCAATTTCGTTCGATAATTCATCCTGTGATATCGAATACTTTTTCATAAGCATTTTCCTTTCATAATTACCAGGCAGCAATTTTAATTTTCGTTTTTAATCTTTGAAGACGTTCATTACATAGTTCAGCTGATATCTTAAAGTCACTTTGCCATAGATCAATAAGCTGGGGATCTCTAAAATCATAATAATCCAGCATATGATAAGGAATGGCGGCATATCGGGTAAAGTTACGTGCGTCATATTCTTGGAGCTCTCTAAAGGCTGCAGGCATCATATTTTGATTGCCAGCATGGCGAAGTATGTGACACCATTCATGATAAAACTGTTCTCTCTGTAATGGTGGTACAATTCGTGAATCGATTGTTATGCTTTTAAAGCTTCCGTTTTCAAATGAGTTTGATGGGATTGGTTTTTTGAAATAGAAGATCTTATATATCCATGCGATTTTGTCTTCACAAATATCTTCTGGTTTAAGCATTTTCATCCTTTTGTATTTTTCAGAAACCCATAATTCTAGTGGGGTAGGGAAGTATAACATACCCATTTTTCACCTCTTAATCAAACGTATGTTCGGTTTTTGTTTGTAAAGAAAAGCCCTAAAAGGGCGATTTAATTAAAATAAGTTAATAAAGCACCTATTGAGCTTAATGCAAATATCAACATAGTAGCGCAACCAGGACTTTGTTTTTTGGATGAAGCAACTTCATTAATTACAGTTTCAGTTTGGATTTCATAATAAGTCGAAGAATTTTCAAGTTCATAACCATCTGATTCATTTTTTAAACGTACTGAAATTGCTTTATTCTTACCATCTGAATATTCTTTAACATACTCCCAATTAGTGTCTTTCTTAGGATCGATTTTGTCAGGAAGTATTTCAAGATCTTTTTTCATTTGAATCAAATTGAATGCAGGACATATACCAAGTTTTTTTGCTGTTATATCAATATCATGAGCAATCTTGTCTTTATTGAGTGTAAAAACACCTTTACTATTCATTGTTCCGTATCCTGTTAATCCATTGTAATTTAAAGGATTTGCAGAGATATGACGACACCCAAAATAACTATCATTATATTTTGAACCATCATCTAGGCCGTAACAATATTTTTCTGGAGAAAAGGCATCTAGATGGTTTTTATAACACCACAATATATTGTTTCCGACTAGTAATTCTCCATCAATAAAAGAATTAGAACTTTTCCATCTACCTACTAATTCATGTAATTCGAAAAAACTATTTATATCATTTTCGCTGAATGAGACCCAATGTTCAGGGTTCTTATCAGTACCTTTGAGTTCATACGTATCAAATCTTGAAGCATATTCAACCGCATATTCATAATTTTGAGAAGAAGACTTGCCAAAACGAATAGTAAATTGGGTCATTGAACAATATTTCTCCTTTAGGTTTATTCAATTAATTAGAAAGTTGCCCCTCAATAAAACTTTTCAACTCTAATGCTATACCCATTTCTTTTTTTGAAAAAAGAATTTCTGTTCCACTTGGAGTAAACGCAGTATCTTTGTTGCCAATCACACCAAACTTAATTGATCCACCAGTCATAAGCCCTGGTTTTTTAAGCAGTATGTTTGAAATGGATTCAATTTTAACAACTTTTTCATCATTTAATCCTTGCGCTTTGTTCAAGAAGCCTTTCCTTAATATTCGAATGTACCCCTGTTCGATTACAACCGTAGTCTTACCACCATGAACAAACTCAAAGATATTATTCATTGAAACTCTCTCCCTAAAAACATCAATTTTGTACAAATATTTACAGCAAGAGTTTTATTAAAAACACTCCGTAGAGTGTTTTGTTAAGTAAATTATTTATTATGTAAGCATTCTTGAAGATAAATGATTAATTTACTTTAGTTATTTTTTTTAGAATCTTCATTGAACTGTTTTGCTCTTAATTTTAAGAGCTCGATGTATTTATCAATTTCTTTTTTATCCTCTTCACTTAAACCTTCTAAATCAAAGTAAAAGAGATTTTCGTTATCAGGTTTAGCTTCATTTTTTCCTTTATCTTCAGATCTTCCAATCATATAATCAATCGAAACTTCAAAGTAATCTGCAAATTTTTGGATAGTTTCCATGTCGGGCTTTCTACTGCCCGTTTCATAACCGGAAATAGTAGATTCAGCTAAGTTAAAGATTTTACCGAATTCTTTCATTGTATAATTTGTTTTTGTTTTTCTTAATTCTCTAAGTCTTTCCCCGAACATGACACACCCCCACTAATAATTATTTTACTTTGCAAATCGCAAAGATTAAAGATTTTAATAAAAACTTTGCAAAATGCGTTGACACTTTGCGTTATGCGATGTATATTTAATTTAGACATTGCGATACGCAAAGTTTGGAGGTGAAAAAATGATTAACAAAACGAAAGAAGCAAGGTTAAAAGCAAAGTTTTCTTTAGAAGAAGCTGCTAAACAATTAAATATATCAGCTGGATACCTGTCACAAATAGAAAATGGTCAAAGACAAATTAGTAACGACCGGGCTGAACAAATTGCAAAACTATACGGTAAAAAGAAAGAAGAAATTTTTTTGCCTAGTCGCTACGCGATACGTGAAGTTGAGACTGCTTAATTCACTTTCCACAACTGCATAGAGCACCGAACGAGCGGGAAGGAGCCAAGATCCGAAAGGGGAGCCCAGCCTTTAATACATAAACATGGTCGCCGCCAAGACGTCGATGCTGCATGCAGTTGTGGCACCGAAAAAATTTTTTACTCATTGACTGGTAAATTAACACTCAAATTACTTAATCAAGGAGGATTGACATGTCATTAACAGTTTCAGAGAAACCTAGAATCCAACGCAGGACACTCACAGTTAAAGAAACAGCTGATTATCTTGGTCTTTGCGAAGACACGATTTACAACATGGTTAGAGAAAAACAAATTCCACACTTCAGATCACGAAGAAGAATTTTGTTCACTGTAGAAGCAATCGACTCTTGGATTCGCGATCAGGAAGACAAAGCAATGAGAATGGAGGCAATGTAATGGATCGATTACAAAAGCTCTTTGATTTCCGCGGTCAGCAACTAAGGGTTGTTGAACACAATAATGAATCTTGGTTTATCGCTAAAGATGTTTGTGAAATTCTCGAGATACAAAACGTTACTCAAGCCTTGAGTAGATTAGAAGAAAATGAACGGTCTATGTTCAACATAGGTCGTCAGGGTAAAGCCAATATCGTGAATGAATCTGGACTTTACGAATTAATCTTCGCCAGCCGCAAATCGGAAGCAAAGATTTTCAAAAAATGGGTTAAGCAAGAAGTACTTCCTTCTATTAGAAAGCATGGTGCATACTTAACACCGCAAAAAATCGAAGAGGTCCTTCTTAATCCGGACACGATCATCACATTGGCGACTCAATTGAAAGAAGAACAGACAAAAAGATTTGTAGCAGAACAAACGATTCAAAAACAGCAGCCACTTGTTAGTTTTGCTGAATCGTGTATGGCATCAGACAGATCATTACTAGTGAGAGAACTAGCAAAGCTAGTTTCAAAGCAAGGCATTCTAATCGGCGAACGTCGACTTTATCAGAAACTCCGAGATTGGAGATTAATCTTCTTAGCAAAGAATGAACCTTATCAAGAATATGTAGATCGCGGTTACTTTGAAGTATCTCAGGGTGTTAGAGAGAACAGCAAAGGAACATTTACTTACCTAACCATGAGAGTTACACCAAAAGGACAAGCCTACATTATTAACCGGTTAAAAAAAGAACAACAAGATCTAGCAATCTAGCTCTAACTCAATTATGTAAAAAATAATTTACACATTCTAGTAGATAAAAGGTACAAAACCAAAAGGAGGAAAGCATATGAAACTTGGCTACACATTAGCCAGGGCTCGGAATTGGAAGGGTTACACACAAGAGCAACTATCTATGGAACTACCAATGAGTCGTGAAGCGATAAGCAAGGCTGAAAATGGCGCGAGAAAAATCCCTAAAGATCTACGCAGTAAAGCAGCCGAGGTTTTAGATCATCCTTTTCTTACAATGGCAATAGCATTTGAGGATACAGGAGGAGCGTGGGTTCCTGAATTAGATGGGGACAAGGTTGATCTACATCGATCCAGTGTAAGAAACAAAACGATTGAGGAATTGGAAGAAGCGATCGAAGCAATAAAAGGTGTTTGCTTGGTTAATCATCCAGAGTACATACAGGAGCACGAAAAACAGCAGCTCAAGAAAGCGTTAATGGAAGCTATTGACGCAATTATAGCACTTAGTCATTTTGTAGGAATTATATGTCTTGAGTACGGATTTTCATGGATAGGTCTATGGCGAGAGCAATATATGAAGTTGAAATCCAAAGGTTTCGTGAAAGGCCGTATTTAATGGACAAAGTTCTTTTATTAACTCAGTTAAAAACAGCATTTTTAGAAATTGAAACAATAGAGCAACTTGTAATTTTTAAAAAGTACGCAAAAACACTTTACGCTAAATAGGAGGTTGGATTATGAGAACAGCAGCAACAATCAAATTGTTCCCAGCTGAAATGAGCATGGTGAAAGTATCTACAAAATTACTGAGTGATCATCTTACAGGGTGGAATAAAAGAATTTTCGATTCTACAACATTAAAACGTGTAAATGAGTCAACAGGAACACTTGTTATGGACGGAATGGAATTGAAAGATGTTGCAAGAGCGTTAAGAAAGCAAGGATGGTTTTTCTACAATTCAGGGCTTAAAGCAGAGGCGAAAATCTATTTTGAATTAGCTCAATGGATTAAGGAACAAAGATATCAATTCCAACAAGAAAATGGTCCGAAAATAAAAACAGCCGCTAGTGCGGACACACTAACAGCTGCAGTCGTATAGGACGTTTAACAATTTCATTTTACCATAACTGGTTGATGAACAGCAATAGACTTCGGTCTCTGCTGTCGGACCTAAGAGAGCCTACACCTACCCCTATCTCTCTCTTAGGCCGGACAGTGCAGATCGCACTAGAAAGAAGGTGAATATATGGGAGAACATGTGGCTGGAACTATTCAGGTTAAAGTGTGTGCCAGTGAAGAAATGACTAATAATTGGCTAACTACAAATGCCGATTTAGAAGTCATTGATATCAAGTACACAGGAACAGATGAAAATGACAATTTCATGATCATCTACAGAAAGGAGGACTAACCAATGTGGAACAAACAAGGTCCATGGGGCACAGGTGAGGTTTATTACATGAAAAACCATCTGGACGTTCTAACACCAAAAATCGGTTTTGAAAATGCATTAGAAGAAGTTAGCAGACGTCTTGGGAGAAAAGTTGAGGATATCAAGGGAAAGTATCAGCGATTGCAACAAAAAAACCACCACCAGGCAGGGTGACGGTTTAAACGGTTCCTAAACAAAATTTATTTAAATCCATTATATGCAGTTATCAACAATTTATCAACAAAAGGAGGATAAGCAGTGAAAACAGAGATTAAGTTACTGAAGCTGAACCTGAAAAACTTTAAGGGTGTAAAACAGTTCACTCTTGATCTACAAGGTGAAAACGCAAAAATTTACGGTGACAATGCTACTGGTAAAACAACCATGTTCGATGCATTTATATGGGTCCTTTTCGATAAGGATAGTCAGAATAAAAAGGACTTCCAGCTAAAAACACTTAGCGGCAAAAATGAAGCGATTCACGGTTTAGACCATGAAGTTGAAGCGACTTTTAAAGTGAATGATCGTACTCTCACTTTAAGAAAAGTTTTCTCTGAAAAGTGGACGAAGAAACGGGGATCAGCACTCTCAGAGTTTACTGGACATACTACTGATTATTACATCGATGGAGTACCAGTGAAATTGAAAGAATACAAAGAGCAGGTAGATAGCATCGTTCAGGAGGATATCTTCAAGCTTCTTACTTCTCCATCCTACTTTAACGAACAACTTAAGTGGCAGGATCGCAGAGCTTTATTACTTACTATCTGCGGTGATATTACAGACCAGGAAGTTATCAGCAGCAACAAAAGTCTTGCACAGTTAACGAGCGTATTGAACGGAAAAACCATTGAGAATCATCGAAAAATGGTTGCTGCTAGAAGGGCTGATATTAATAAAGAGCTAGACCGGATCCCAATTCGTATAGATGAAGTTCAACGCTCTATGCCTGATCCATCTGATCTAAACGAAGAAGAGCTTCAGCAAGAAATATCTTTCCTCAAAAATCAGATTGAAGAAAGAGAATCTGAAGTTAGCCGTATAAAATCTGGAGGCGAGATTTCAGCCAAAGAAAAGAGGCTCCGCGAAGTAGAAGGAGAGCTTCAGCAAATCAAAAATGATCTTCAAGGGAAGACGCTTGAAGATATGTCATTGAAACGTCAGGAGTTATCTAAAATCCGTTATGAAGCGGAGAATGCGGAACTACAAATTAGAACTAAAAGAAACCAGATTGCCAGCAATAACAAATCGATTCAAAGCTCAACCGACTTAACAAATCGTTTGCGAAATGAATGGCATGAAGTTAATTCGAAGATTTTTGACTCTCATCATGCAGAGGATTGTCCTACTTGTGGACAAGCACTTCCAAGCGAGCAGGTTCAAGAAGCTCATGAAAAGGCACTTTCTCAATTTAACCTTGAAAAGGCACAAAGATTAGAAAGAATTAATGCTCAAGGAAAAACGGAAGCAGTAGTTATTCAGGGATTAAAATCCGAAAATCTGCAACTTGAAAAAGAAATTACCAAGCTTGAAGAATTTATCCAAATTCAAAATTCCGAAATAGATCGTGTCCAGGATGAAGTGTTGACGCTTCAAGCAGGAGTAAGAATTGTCGACTCTGATCCAGAGTATGTTAACAAGAAAAAAGAAGCACTTGTAATCGAAGAGGCTATCCAAAACTTAAGATCTTCTGTTCAAGAATCAGTATACAAAGTTAACCAAGAAATCGTTACATTGCGCAATGATATGAACTTGTTAGAGCAGGATAAAGCAAAATTTGCTCAAGTTAAGCTCTCTAAGCAGCGTATTGAAGAACTGGAAGAGCAAGAACGCGGTCTAGCAGCTGAATTCGAAAAGCTTGAGCAAGAACTTTATCTAACAGAAGAGTTTATCCGCACTAAAGTTAATCTCCTGACAGAAAAAATTAACTCTAAATTCAAATACGCTCGTTTTAAGTTGTTTGATACACAGATCAATGGCGGTCTATCTGAAACATGCGAAACCCTTTATGAAGGTGTTCCATACAATGGCGGCTTAAATAACGCAGCTCGTATAAACATCGGACTGGATATCATTAATACACTTGCTGAGCATTACGGAGTTTCTGCTCCAATCTTTGTAGACAATAGTGAGGCTGTAACGCAGCTAATCGACGTAAATTCACAGGTTATCAGTTTAGTAGTATCAGAGGCTGATAAGAAGCTTCGAGTTGAGTACGGACAAATGCAGGAGGCGATCTAATGAGTAATTCAAACCAATTAGCAATGGTTAAGAAAGATACCGTTGATATAGTGGCTGCTAAAGTAAAACAGTTTCAAGAGGCTGGGGAGCTACACTTCCCAGCTAACTACAGCCCTGAAAATGCAATGAAGAGTGCCTGGTTGATCTTACAAGCAACTAAAGCAAGCAAAAATGATAATTATGCTCCTGTACTTACACATTGTACAAAAGATTCAATTGCAAATGCTTTACTCGATATGGTAGTTCAAGGACTTAATCCGGCAAAGAAGCAAGGCTACTTTATCTGCTACGGTAAACAGTTAGCTTTCCAGCGTTCCTACTTCGGGACGATGGCAGTTACTAAACGGGTAACAAACGCTAAATCAATAGATGGCATGGTGATCTACGAAGGTGACGATGTAGACTACGAAATTGTAAATGGCCGTGTAGTTAACCTTAAACACAAACAAAAGTTTGGAAACATTAACAAAGATAAAATCTTAGGTGCTTATGCCACTATCGAAATGCCTGATGGTGAAATTTACACAGAAATCATGACAATGGATGAAATTAGACAAGCCTGGAGCCAATCTCAAATGTGGGGCAAGGACCAAAAAATAGAGAAACAAGGTAGCACTCACGATGATTTCAAACAAGAAATGGCTAAGAAAACAGTTATAGGTCGTGCTTGTAAGAAGTTCTTGAATTCAAGTGATGATGGTTCTCTAGTAATGCAGCATATCAAAGAATCAGATGAACGCTCAGAAGAAATTGAAGTACAGAAGGAAATAGCTGAAAACGCAAACTCTGAATACATCGATGCTGAATACAACGAAATCATTGACGATCCGGAGCCACCAAAAAGAGAACATCAAGAAGAAAAGTCAAAACCTGAACCGGAACCAGTAAGTGCAGGCGGACCAGAGTTTTGATCGAGATAAAATCATTCGGAAGCTCAAGCGCGGGGAACTGCTATTACATCACAGACGGCAGAACCCCACTGCTTCTGGAAGCTGGAATCAAGTTTAAAGAGGTTCAAAGGTTATTAAACTTTCAAACCTCATCGATTGCAGGCTGCCTTATAAGTCACGAACATGGCGATCACTGTAAATCGATTAAAGAGGTACTGAAAGCCGGAATCAACTGTTATATGTCACCAGGGACGGCGGGAGCTTTGAACATACAACATCACAGAATACATAAGATCGCTCCTAAACAGCCATTCCGTATTGGAACATGGAGTATACTTCCCTTCGATGTTCAACATGACGTAGCAGAGCCTTATGGCTTCCTACTGAGTAATGAATCGGGTGAGAAGGTTTTATTCGCAACAGACACTTACTACATTCGTTATAAATTTAAAGGTCTCACTCACGTTCTTGTTGAGTGTAACTACTCAATGGATATATTAGACGCTAACATCGCTCTTGGCAGGACGCCAGCTGTTATGAAGAAAAGATTGATGAGATCCCATTTCAGCCTGGAGAACGTAAAAGAATTTTTAAAGGCAAACGATCTAAGCAAGGTTCAAGAAATATGGCTGCTGCATCTTTCGGATTCGAACAGTAATCAAGATGAGTTCAAGAAAGAGATTATGCAGCTGACTGGGAAGATGGTTTATGTCCCGTAAAAATGAAGTGGAAATACCTCACTTGTATCTGGAGCTTACAAAAGGCTATAGCACACGAGGAACGATGTTCAAAAGATACGTTATGAGTTACATCGAGAGAAACTATCCAAACTATAAAATTATCAAAATAGAAGGCATGAGAGCCTTATGTGAAAGAAAGGGGCAAGAGGGTCATGAAGAACGGTAAGAAGCCTAATCGCCAGCAACAGGCACTCATTGAGAATAATGGATTGAATCCGCAAGAGTGGTTGATCTTTAAAAAAGTAGCGAAAGAATTTCATTTGGTGCATCGAGTAAAAGGAACAAAGAGAGTGATATCAGCTTAATTTAGTTCCTGTATAAGGGGGGATACGATGCCCGAAAGTTACCCTTTTCCAACTTATTCAGGGTTATTAGAACCGGAACACTACAACAAAATAGGATCAGCAATATGGCTTTTTCTCTGGTGCGTTAGCTCAACAACAAAAGAAGTTGAAAGAGACGGTATCAACTGGGGCATCGTTCTTGGAAATAAGCCTATGAAGATCCCAGAACTTGCAGAAATATTTGGTGTCAACGAAAAAACAGTCAGGCGTTGGTTAGGAGCGCTTGAGCAACATGAATATTTAAAGATCACAAGAGCTCCGTACGGATTAATTTTATCTGTTAAGAATTCAAAGAAAACCTTTAAAAAGAGAGTGGACAAAAATGTCCATTCTGAAACAGGAGAGTGGACAAAAATGTCCGATGACCCGGCGAAAATGTCCGATCTCTCGGACAAAAATGTCCACTCTAATAAAGATATATTAAAAGATAAATTAAAAGATATAAAAGAAGTCGTTGTTGATACGCACGAAGAAAAAAAGGATCCACCTAAAAAATACGACAATGTAGATCGCATAGCAGAGTACTACATGGTGATACGCGGGAAACCCGGACAAGCTCCGAAGGTCTCCGATTACCAGTGTATCAGTGCGGTTCTATCAGCAGGGGTAGAAGTAGAAGAGGTTTTGCGCGGTGTAGACCAAGCGTTTGCTGATTATAAACCTCGTTACCCAGGGGATGAGATAAGCTCCTTCGGTTATTGCAAAAAAGTCATTCTCGCCAATTTTTATAGCAATAGAGCAAGAGAGGAGGCTAATCATGAGCAAGCCAAAATTCTCAGGTATCCAGGCAGTTCTGGAAGATCTCAAACAAAAAAGCGCGAGTCAGTCACAGGCGGACAAGTCGGTCGGATCGGAAGAAGAAAGCCAGAAGCATGAATGCCTGAAATGCAAGGATAAAAGAATCCTAATCTTTCGGGTCCACAAGGATACAAAGTGGATTGAGGATGAAAAAACGCAATCTTCAACACCGGAAAGCATGGTTACGGAAGATGAATTTTACTCTGGCCGCGTCTGTCATCCTAAAGACGCATGGGAATGGAGAGATACATTTTCACAACGTTGTGACTGCAGCATAAAGAGAAAGATTCAAAAGATCATGAAATCCAGTGAGATCACTGACGCATTTAAGAAGATGGCATTCTCAAACTTTGAACGTGTTGGAAAGCATGAGCTTATTCAGGAAGCCTATCAGTGTGCAATTGATTATTACAGAGATTTCGACAGCATCAAAGGTGATCGTTGTAACAGCATTTCTTTACTTGGTCAGCCAGGCTGTGGGAAAACGCACTTACTAACTGCAATTGCTAATAATTTGATTCATAAAAAACAAGTAAGCGTGCTTTATTTCCCCTTTGTCGAGGGATTCAATGATCTGAAAGATAACTTTGACCTTCTGGAAGAAAAGCTAAGCAACATGAAAAAGGTAGATGTACTTTTCATCGATGATCTGTTCAAACCTGTGACAACAGATTCGAAAGAAGGAAGAAAACGTAAGCCGCGAGCTACAGAGTGGCAGATTGAGCAAATATACGCTGTTATCAATTTCAGGTACCTCAATCATAAACCGATGCTCATTTCTTCAGAGTTGAATGTAGACGAGCTTATAGATATTGACGAGGCATTAGGGACACGGATCTATCAGATGAGCAAAGACTATACGGTTGTCATTGAAGGGGACAGAAAGCTTTTAAACTATCGATTAGCATAGGGGGCTAATATATGGGGTCTTACTTAGGAAGTGGAATTTACTTCTTCCCAGCTGAAACGGATCCGGAAAAGATTAAAGCGGCTGAGGAAAAGCATGCTGCCTGGTACGCATCATTTATGGCTGAAACGGAAGGGATGAGTGAGCCAGCATGACAGAGATCAACGCATATATGAATGGTTATAGTATCGGGGATATAAAATTCCTTGAAGCTTCAGTTGAAGCACACCAAGAAGCTTTGAAGGAATCCAAGTTTGAAACAGAAACCGCCAAAGAATTCCTTTACCAACACATCCAGACAAATAAGGAGCTGGAGAAGGAAGTGGATCGCCTACAAACCAAAGAAAATGAATTTTGGATACCACAACTTGAACGGATACAAGTGGAAAATGAATTAAATGAGAAAACGCTTGAAGTCATGGATAAACAAAGAATCCAAATGGAAGAAATCCACGAAGAAACGTTTAAAGGTTCAAAATTAATTTTAGAACAATTTATCAAATCCCAACAAAAAGCAGAACGTTTGGAGAAGGTTTTAAAAGATGTAAGGGAAGAAGCAACATGTAAACACGTTGAACCATATATCATTTTAAGAATTATTGATAGAGCTCTAGAAACGGAGGCGAAAGCATGAACTGCCCAGTATGCAATAGACCTTTAAAAAGTAAGAAAAGCATTGAAAAAGGCATAGGTCCTGTCTGTGAAAAGAAACAGAAAGAAAATGAAAATCAAGCTGAGCTTGAATTGCAGGTGAAGGAATAATGTCTCAGGGAAATCGAGGTATGGCATTCGAAATGCTTCTGAATTTAATCAATCAGATGTATGCCAACCAAAAGGTAGCATTGATTAATAAACGCCCTACTCCAGTAAAAGTGTTAAAGAGCAAAGGGACAAAGGTATTGAACGGATTCTATGAAGCTCCCAGTACGGTGGATTATGACGGAGTGTATAAAGGTAGAGCGATAGCGTTTGAAGCAAAATCGGTTGGTATCGATCGTTTTGATTTAAAGAATCTTCACCAACACCAAATCAACTATCTGGAAAAGGTTGAAAACATGGGTGGAGTAAGTTTTGTGTTAATCGAATTTAGAATGACTAAACAGATTTTCTTTGTCCCGTACTCCACGATAAAGCATTATGTTTATCACGCTTCTGTAGGTGGACGTAAAAGCATCCCTTTAGTAGATCTTGAAGTTTATGCCTATGAGGTAAAACGTACGAAACGTAGCACTTTAGATTACCTGGAATGGGTTGACAAGCTTATTGGCGAGGTAGCAGTTTAACAGTATTAAAAGAGGTGAGGACGTTTGACAAAACATGCTGTAACAAAATTAAACGATGAAATGACTAGCAATAAAAATAACCCATACGTGCAAGTTGTAGGGAACTTTCTTTTACAGAAGTTGAAAAAGCATCCGGGTGCTGCTGAAAAGATTCTTAACAAGGATAAGAACATCTTAAAAAGCCTGGATGCCATGAGAAAAGAAGCTGAAAAAGTTAAGGTCGGTAATTGTGCAGTGTTAACTGATGAACAGGGATTTAACATTGTCCTAAATTATTTTGAAATTAAAGAAAACGTTGACATTAAGCCGAAGCCGAAAAATACTCCTAAAGAAAAAGATGGTGTTATTGATCAAACCACATTATTCGATTTTGTTGAGGAGGCATAACCATTGTGACTATTAATGAAATACTGAATCACTTTCCTCAAAAAATCAGTAATGAGTTGGTTGATTACGTAACAGAAACCGTTTTTCTTAAAAGCCGATACTTATTCACCAGAAGAGTTGGTGGTTTTCAAAAAGCGTATTGCACACATTGTAAATATGAAACTATCACAGACGGTTTAAAACATGGCCAGAAATCAGAATGTGCGAAGTGCGGATCTGAATGTATCGTGAAAGCAAGTGGAAGAGGCAGAAAAAGACTTATCGATGATGCTTTTGTTGTGTGGTATGAAAAATCTATGCAGAACCCAGAAGCAATCGTTGCAAGAGGGATTTTATTAGTTAGAGATTACAGCGGAGATTACCGGACCGTTGAAACGAATCATTATACGAAGGTTTACTACCTTTTCGAACCTGGTAACAGCAAGATGGTATTCAGAGACTGGGGCGGATTGATAGAACGTAAGAAAATATCATCAGAAATATACTCCAGCATGAGCTTTAAAGAGTCGTTTGTTAGCATTGAAAATATTAAAGCTGCTGTAAGGGGTACCCCTTTTCAGTACTCTACTTGGGAGAAATATCATCGTCACAGCAGCCAGTATAGGATCAAAGATGATTTGGTGAGTTTTTTCGATTTAGCAGCTAAGTATCCTTGTATCGAGTATCTGACTAAATTAGGCATGCAGGACATCGTTCAAACCAAACTAGATGGTCGTAAAACATTCGGAGCGATTAATTGGAGAGGCAAAACTATCGAAAAGGTATTGAGGTTAACCAAATCCGAACTTAAGGATCTACGCAAGAATAACATCAGTTTGAAAGTTGAGACTTTGCATTGTTATCAAGTCCATAAAAAGAACGGGATCAAAATCACATTTGAAGAAGCTGAACTTTTAAATGATATTACAGGTTGGCGATTTGATGATTTTAAAAAGTTACTTAAATATGCTTCATTCGAGAAACTTTCGAGATACTTCTTAAAGCAACTAAGGAATCACAAAAAGCATTTTTCAGCTTCATATTCGGTCTTAATATCATTACAGGATTACATCAAAGATTGCATCGATCTCGGTATGGACATTAGCCAAGAACACGTCCTTCTTCCTAACAATTTGCATGCTGCTCACCAGAAAACAATCAGACAGGTGAAAATAAAAGCTGATCATACACTCAACAAAAAGATTGAAAAAAGGATTATGGAATTACAACGGCTTTCATTCAGATATTCCGGAATGATAATCCGGCCGGCGGTGTCCAGCATCGAGTTGTTCGATGAAGGAAAAGCTTTGAATCACTGTGTAGGAAGGTATGCTGAGGATTATGCAAACGGTAAGACAAATCTATTCGTTATTAGAAAGACGGAAGATCCCGAGAAGCCCTTCTTCACACTGGAATTACGTCAAAACCAAATCACGCAAGTATACGGTAAAGATAACAGCCAACCAACTAAAGAAGTGAAAGCTTTCGTTGAGGCTTTTAAATCTCATAAGCTAATCAAAAAACCTAAAGATAGGAAAGTGGCGGTTTAATTTATGAAAGACTACAGCAAGATCAGACTCTACGATCTGAATACACTTTGTCACAAAGGCGATAAGGAAGCTCTCAAAGAATGGCAGCGGCGTTGGATTACGCCGTGGCCGTCTATGGGCGGGAAGATAAAGGTTAAGAAAGGGGAATAACGATTGGATGGAAAAAAAGTTGCGAAGGAAATGGGCATAACAATTAGTCGGTGCTTTTCACTTTCATTCTTCGTATTTTTAACCTGGGCTGTTAATGGAGATTTGACTACTTATATAGCTATTTGCGTTTCTCATCTTGTTCTTAGCTATAGAGACTGACGTACGTACCAGAAACAAAATGCGTAACAAAGGAGATAGAAGAAATGGAAATTGTTGAAATTCAAAAGTTTATGAGAATACTTCAAAAACATTCTCCTAAATGTTTCATTAACCATAATTTTGAGTTAATTGTTGAACCTAAAAACAATATCTATTTTAGGTTAGAGGATGTTAAAACCGAACTGGTTTTAAAGTGTAAAGTGCTTGCGTGGATGTCAAGACCAAGTTGTAAAGGTGTCAGCGAGTATTGGCAAAAGCGAATCAGAGCGGCACTCAATGAGTATTTAGGTACAAATTTTACCTTTGAAGAAATGGAAGAAATATATACGTACTTAGGTAACGATTGTAATAGGCAAAAAACTATTAGATTTATATGTTCTGATTACAATTTGGATGTGCTTACTGCATAGTTCGTTGATGATTTGTCATAGAGGGGTGAATTTATGAAACAGGATAATCCAAACGGTAAAATTACAAATGTAGAATTTGAAATGATGGTCGACGAGATGATCCGTACCATCCCTTACCAAATAAAGTATCATGTCGAACTTTCCAGGCTATATAAAAGTAGATATGATTCTCTTGTAAAAGCAGGTTTTTCAAAGAATGAGGCTCTTGCGATTATTAAAGCAAGAGGTATCGAGTAATATATATTTTTGCTGGTGGGGTAGATGTTGAAACAAAGTAAACTAAGGGGGTATTGCTTTGCGATTAAATGATTTAGAAATTAATCCTTCTACCCAGAAACTAGAAATTGATATAATGGAAAAAACTTCATCTTTTATGATTGTGGTATGTGACGGGAAGGCAAGAATGACAGAGCTTCCAGTACATGGTGAAACAAAGATCATCACACATCAAGGTAAGGTGAAGCGTGTTAAGTGGGATGAGGGGGAAGATTTTTGAAGAAATATATCACAGAATTGTTTGCTGATCCCGGATTTGTTGGGTCGTTTTTAGGAGCATTTTTATCGGGGGCTATTGCTTTATCTTTACTTATTTATCAACTAAGAGAGCAAAAAAAAATAGTTTTAGCTGAAAAATATCAAAACTACTTAAAACATGTATTGCCACTCTCGATCGACTTGAATTCTTATCTAGATAGGTTAGATGAAGAACGTATAGACTTTTTAGTTAATAAAACGAATAGCATTAAGCTTAGACTTGTAATTGGCCAAACCAAAGAATTAATTGAAAGAATAAACCAAATTAACGAAGATTTTGTGCTTTATGATGTATATATTCAGTTTGAAACAATAAAAGTGGTAGCTAAAGAAATTGATGAAATATTAAAAACGGATATCAAAGATATGAATGACGAAGCTGATAAGGATTTTGTCAAAAGCTCGTTATTAGCAAATATAAAAATACTTCAAAAGTCATCAAAAGATATCGAAGAAAAGTTGAAAAAAGTTAAAAAGTTCTTAAATTATAAAGAATAGTTCTACCAGTCAACTGGAGGACACTGATCAAGAGCAGGATAGCACCTGCCCTGATTGGTGTCTTTTTTTACGTTCTTATATGGGGTATAAGGGGTCTTCAACATAGGTTTCGCAGCTATCCCTCACATTTATGGAGGTGCGATAAGCAAGGAACACATTAAACGACGAGTTAAAGAAGTGGAAAAATAAAAACCAAACAGCTCCAGTCAAAAAGAAAAGAAATGCTGCTGAGACTTCACAGCAAGTCCATTCTGAGAAATTAACAGACCGAGACATAAGAGAACTCATGGGAATGAACAGACCTCGATATGAGAAGCGTAGAGGTTCAATTAGACAAAGATAAAAGGGGCGGTTTCTTTTGAAAACTTGGGTCGAGGATATCAAAGAAGAATATAACCTAAGCAAAAAGATATTAGAAGAGTATAGAGAGAAACTAGATTTAGATAATCCAAAAAACAAAGAGGAAGACAAGATCGTTGGTGAAATGATTTCAGATATGAAGTATGCGCTTGATTGGTTAAACAGAGGAAGAAGACCTGGTAATCGTCGTGGTGCTGATCGGCGCTCCGTTTATCAACGTACATCTCTCATGGAAATGGATATCTTTCCTGATCTCAATTTAAACCATTCAAAAAGATTTCTACAAGATGACGAAAAAGTAATGATTGTGGAAGTGCTATTAGAACTTTCTGCACGGGAAAGGCAGTGCTATCTTCTTCATATGGCGCAAGGAATGAGTTATGCAGCGATTGCTGAAGAATTAAATCTTTCAAGGCGCACAATCCAACAATATGTTGAACGGGCAAAAGCAAAAATAAAAAATAAAGTTGCATAATTTTTGTTTTTGACGTGCAAATGACGTACAAGTGCCACCTATTATTGAAAAGAGTTTGCAGGAAAATATCTCCTTTTGTCGTAATATTTGTTGAAGGGAGAAGATAGAATGTTCGCAAACAGTTTAATCAAAGTTCTTAAAGAATGGGATGAATCGGTTAAAGACTCAAAACTAACTGATATGGGTGGTTTAATATCAGTAGGTTTGCTACATCTAGGCAGTGAGGATTTTAAAGAAGATGGATACCATGCAAATCCATATCGATTTTTAGAAAACAGAATATTACAACTTCAAAAAAATGAAGGGGTATTCGAGGAATTTATTGTTGATGGACTACTATCTTTATTTTACAAACACTTTAAAGATCAAGTTAATAAACGTGAAGAATACATTTATAACAATGAAAATTTAATTAAAAGTGCTATTAAACTAAATAAGGCTGGTGGAGATATTCCAGTCAATTTTATTAAAGATACTGAAGATAAAATACTACTACTTAACAGTCCTGAATATCTTACATTAGCCAAAAATGAATTAAAAGCATGGGAAGAAATATCTTCAAGAGTCTTTAGTGATGAAAATAGAAATGAGATGGAAAGAAATATAATGATAGAGAATCACGCTCGTTATAAAGAGCAAATGCCTGAGGAAGAACGCAAAAGGTTAAATGAAATTATAGACAAAATGAGATAGAGAAAAATAAAGGCATCCTTCGGGGTGCTTTTTCTTATGGGGTGAAACAAATGTCAAAAATCAAAAGAGTTTTCCCAGGACCAACTAATGGATTAATAAATTGGATAGAGGAGAACTTTCATGAAATTGATGGTTATATTGCTACGTTTAAAATGACAGACGGTACGACAATGACTGTTTATGATTCACGCAGTTATGTTGAAGCTGTTGGTTTAGTTGAGGTAGCTAAAGATACAATTCATCAATTAGCACATGACGATGAGTTTATTCCAAAAGAGTAATCACAAAACAACTTAATCATCAAAAGACGGGGGTGGGTGAGATGTAGTGGCCGATCAAAAAGACTTAGCTTATAAGGACTATGTAAAAGGGATGAAATACAGGGATATCGCGGAAAAGTATGGAGTCACTATAAACACAGTGAAATCATGGAAAACGCGTTATTCTTGGTCCCGTGATGGTGTGCATACAAAAGATAAAGGTGTGCACACAAAAAAACGAGGTGCTCCGGCAGGTAATAAGAACGCATTAGGTAATAACGGTGGAGCTCCACGCGGTAACAAGAACGCTGAAACTCATGGTTTCTTTTCGAAGTTTCTCCCAGCAGAGACATTAGAAATTATGGAACTTGTCAATCTACGCTCGCCTGCTGATTTAATCTGGGATCAGATACAAATTCAATATGCAGCCATTATCAGAGCACAACAGATTATGTTTGTTACTGATAAGAGTGAGATGATCAAAGAGCTCAAGAAGAGTAAGGTTAAGACTTCGAGCAAAGATACTGGAAGGTCGGTTTCTGAATCAACTGAGGAAGAATATGAATTCGAGTTTCAGTTTGCATGGGATAGACAAGCTACTTTCCTTAATGCTCAGTCCAGGGCAATGGGTGAGTTAAGAAGTCTGATAAAACACTTTGATGAAATCGCACACGTAAATGATGAACGTCGATTGAAGCTGGAGCAGATGAGGCTTGGCATTGATAAGACCAGAGCTGAAGTTGAAAAGATCGTTAACGACAAACCAGATAAAGTTCTTGTAACGATCGTAGATGATATTGAGGACGATGATGTATGAGAGTAAATATGTCCGAAATCATTACACCACATTTTAAGAAGTTTTGGGTTGTGTCCCGAAAAAAGGAACATCTTCGTTATGTCTGCAAAGGTGGCCGTGGATCTGGTAAATCATTTCATATTCCTTTAAGAATCATTAATGACATTATCGAATATCCGGTTTCTGCTTTAGCACTTCGTAAGGTTCAAAATACGATTGCTAAATCTGTATTTCAGAACTTTAAAGCAGCTGCAACTTACATGGGAGTTCGTCACCTTTTTAAATTTGTGGATTCGAGACTTGAAATAACTTATTTACCTCGAGGAAACAAAATTTATATGGCCGGCGCTGATGATCCTGATAAAATCAAATCCATTAAAGATGCAGACTTCCCACTAGCTATTATGTGGGTAGAAGAACTAGCTGAGTTTAAGTCGGAGGATGAAGTTACAACGATTGAAAACTCAGTGCTCCGTGAAGAATTAGAAGGGAAAATCGTATCCGAAGCTTTCGAAAGAAAAGTGAAATATGGTTTTGATTACTCATTCTATTATTCTTACAACCCACCAAAAAGAAAGCAGTCATGGGTGAATAAGAAGTATGAGAGTCAATTTATTGATAAAAATACTTTCGTAGATCATTCAACATACTTAGATAACCCTCATTTATCAAAGAAGTTTATAGAGGAAGCTGAGAATGTACGGATCAATAAGCCATTAAAGTATCGCTGGGAGTATCTCGGTGAAGCAATTGGTTCTGGCGTAGTGCCTTTTGATAATTTGGTGTTTCGAACAATACCAGATTCAGAGTTTAGGGCATTCGATAACATTAGACAGGGGAATGACTTCGGTTATGGTCCTGATCCTTTAGCGTTTGTTCGATGGCATTACGACAAAACAAGAAATCGAATCTTTGCTATGGATGAAATCTATGGCCACAAAATCAGTAACCGGAATTTGGCTCGCAGAATTAAAGAAAATTCTTTTGATCGTCATCGTACTGTTGCTGATAGTGCAGAACCGAAAAGCATTGATGAGTTATGGGATTATGGAATTAACATTATCGGTGCTAAAAAAGGACCTGACAGCGTTCAATACGGTGAAGAGTGGTTAGATGATCTTGAAGAAATCGTGATTGATGTTAAGCGAACACCTAACATTGCAAGAGAGTTCGAATCAGCTGATTACGCTGTTGATAAGAATGGTGATCCATTGCCGAGGCTGGATGATAAAGATAATCATACTATCGATGCTACCAGGTATGCCTTTGAGGATGACATGAAGTTAACAGGAAAGTTAGTTGTTGGAAAACGTATAACACGATAGAGGTGGTGAGAATGTGTTTGACTTTACTTATGAATTAGAACGTCTGCGTGAAGGGGATAGAGATCCCAAGATTATTCACCGGTTAATCAAGAAGCATAAGACCAGGGCGGATAAGATGAGGAGCCTTTACAGTCGATATAAGACTGAGGAAGTTCCAATTTTTAATCGCACTACAGACGATCCAATGGAAATTAACAATCAAGTAAACAATGATTTCTTCTCTGAGATCATCGATACAAAGATGGGTTACTTTGCTGGAACGCCAATTAGTTACTCATTTGAGGACGATAAGGCTAAGAAAGACTTTGATGAGTTTGGAGAGCGGAATCGTATAGCTGATTTGGATGCTGAGACAACAAAGTATGCTGGTATCTGCGGATATGGTTCACGCCTTCAATACATTGATACCGAGGGTAGAGAGAAAATGGTGAATATTAAACCATGGGAAGCTATTCATATTGGTGAAGCTGGCATCGATGAACCTGAGTTCAGCTTAAGGTATTTCACTGTAGAAGTTGATGAGAATAAAAAAGAACTACGTGCCGAATTGTACGAGTCATATAAGATGACAGAGTATAGAGGTACTGAGGGAAAACTTGAAGAGTATGATGAACATGAACACGTTTATGAGTACTGTCCGTTATGGGGTTATGAAAATAACGAGGAACTTATGGGTGACGCTGAGAAGGTTGTTGCTGCTATTGATGCTTACGACAGAACTATGTCGGATGTGAATAGTGAGATCGAAGCGTTCAGAAGCGCTTATTTAGCATTTTTTGGGGTAGACCCACCAGACCCCTCTGACGGGGAAGAAGAGCCGGATTTGACGAAGACAGGGACGTTCTACTTCAGAAATCGAGGCGATTCAAAACAAGACGCTAAGTTCATCACAAAAACCATACAAGATACGGCAGTAGAAAATCATCTTACTAGGCTGCACGAAAATATTTATCGCTTTTCTAAAACCCCGGATCTTTCGGACAAGAACTTTGCTGGCCAACAGACGGGTCCAGCTATGAAATATAAGATTCTTGCTTTGGAGAACAAGTGCGCTACTTTTGAACGGAAATTTAAGAGTAGTAGCATAAGAATGTTTGAGATTCTCAGCAGCGCATTTGTAAAGCGCGGCAAAGCACAAATCGATCCATATAAAGTAACTATGCACTTTAAGCGGAATTTCCCTGAAGATATACTCAATGAAGCCCAGGCTTCGGTGCAGCTGAAAGGAATCGTCAGCGAGGAAACAAGACTCTCCAAGCTCTCATTTATCGAGAATGCTAAAGAAGAGCTTAAAAAGCTAACAGCGGAACGAGCTGCTTACGAAGAAGAGTTTGAAGATGAAGAGGATGATGACGATTCGTTAGGCGGTGACAAGAATGGATCTGGAGGCTTACGCAAAAAAGATACAAAAGTTACTCAGTAAGAAGGAAAAACAGGCACTTAAAAAGATCCGGAAACAGTATGAATTGATAATTAATGAAATCTTACTTATGTTATCTGAGCTTTACATGCGTTTAGAAACTGAAGGCACATTATCATATTCAGATGTTAGACGTTTTAATGATATAGATCGATTGCAAAGACGTATAAGAGCTCAGGCAGTTTTGTTAGGTGATTCCAACAGAAGAATACTTAACGATTTGTTAGAGGAATCTTACGATCTTTCTTACAGCTTTATGAGTTATGGAATCGAGAAGGAAGCTAGTGTTCTATTATCTGATGCAACGCCAAATATTTTTGGGATTCTCCAGCAGAACTTTGATAATCCGATATATGGGTTAAGGTTAAGTGCCGCTTTAGAACGAGATCGAATTTTTGTTGTATCAGATATTAATGCAGCCATCGAAAGAGGTTTAATAGCCGGCGAAAATTACTCAGGAATAGCTCGTGAGATTAGAGGTGTGTTTAAGAGTAGTTACAAACGATCGGTGAAAATAGCCCGGACAGAGACTCATAGAGTACGAGAAAGAGCAATGCAGGATAGTTCATTGAATGCTGACAAACAAGGTGTCAAGATGGTAAAAATCTGGCGCAATATGGATGACGAACGAGTGAGAAAAACAAAGAAAGCTAATCATGTTCAGATGGAGAAGCAGACCGTCCCTGTGGATCAACCGTTTGTTACTATTCCTGATGGTCTAAAAGGAATGTGTCCTGGAAGCATGGGTGCTGCTCATCATGATATTAATTGTCGCTGTTATGCTTCTCGTCGCATAAGCCATATTGAGTCTCAGGTGCCTAAGCAAGTTGTGAAGGAAGTATTTGAAGATTGGAACCGCATTAAACGTGCTGGTTAGCAATGATCCTATAAGGGTCTTTTTTTATTACCAAAAATACATTGCACTTGCTGGGCGGATCAAACGAACTGTAAGGGCGATAGGAGGAAGAAAGATATGCCAACATTAGAAGAAGTAAGAGCGTTTTTGGAACAGAATCAAGGAGATCAAGCTGTTCAGGAGTTTGTTAGAGGACTTAACCCGGTCACAGTCGATCGTATTAAGGACTTAGCGAATTCAGACAACGATACAAAAGCTTGGTTACAGGCTCAAAAAGATTCGTTTTTTAGTACAAGCCTTGAGACTTGGAAGAAAAACAATCTTGATGATCTTGTCATGGGTAAGGTGAAGGAATTGTATCCAGATGAGACAGAAGAGCAAAAGCGAATTAAAATTCTGGAACAAAAACTTGAAGCAGCTGAGAAAGAAAAATCACTCGAGTCATTAAGAAATAAGGCCATTTCTCTAGCTACTGAAAAAGGGTTACCTGCATCATTGGTTGATTTCTTTTTGGGAGAAGACGAGGAGAAAACAACTGAAAATCTTGCAAAGTTGGAAGAAACATTCAATCCGTACATTGAATCCAAAGTGAATGAACGATTTAAAGAAACTGGTCGTAATTTCACTAAAGGTTCAGATGGAAAAGATACTGTTGGATCCAGCTACGCAAAGAGCTTGAATGATCAGCAAAAAACGCAAGAAAAAACACTATGGGATTAAGAAAGGAGATTTACCATGTACGTAAAAAACTACGGTAAAACTGAACAGATTAACTTTTTAGCAAGTGCTAAATTCCAAGCATTCACAGTTCAAGTGAGTGATTCTGGAGTGACTGCTAATGGAGAAGGTAGGAAATTAGTTCCTGCTGGGACTGTATGGCCGCTGAATGATGCTACGGCACAAGGGATTCTTTTGACTGAGGTAGATGTATCTCATGGGCCACAACCTGGTTCCCTTATGGTTGAAGGTTATGTAATTGAAGCTCGTTTACCAGCTGTACCAGCAGCTGCAGCAAAAACGGCAATGAAAGAAATTAAATTTCGTTAATTAAAAGAAAATTAAGAAGAGGGGATTATTAACATGCCAAATATTCTAGAACTTTTTAACCAACGTGAAGTATTAGATTACCAGCAAGACCGTCAATACCCTGCTTTGCTTGGAGAGACGTTATTTCCTGAAGTGAAGCGTCAATCGCTTGAGTTTGATTTAATTAAAGGTGCTGGCCGCGTTCCAGTAATTGCTTCTGTTCATGCATTTGATACTGAGGCAGAAATCGGCAGCCGTGAAGCAAGCCGACAAGCGTTAGAGTTAGCTCTTATCAAGCGTAAGATGCAATTAACTGAGAAGGATATTGTAGCTCTCGAAAATCCGCGGAATGCAGCTGAGCAAGAATATCTGATGAAGAATGTCTTTAATGACATCGATGTACTTGTTCAGGGTGTTAAAGCTCGTGTTGAAGCAATGCGAATGGAAGTATTGTCTAAAGGTCAAATTACTCTAGCTGAAAACGGTTTGAGTGCAACGGTCGATTACGGCGTTCCTGCTGCTAACAAGCAAGTTCTTTCTGGAACTTCTGTTTGGACAGATACTGCGAACTCTGATCCATTGGCTGACCTTGACCGTTGGGCTACTGCGATTAATGGAATGGGTACTCGTGCATTAACTTCGAAAACAGTTTTAAATGCACTTTTACGTCACCCGAAAGTATTGGCTGCAATCTACGGTTCAAACTCGGGCCGAGTTGCTACTCTATCTGATCTAAACGCATTCATGGACCAGCAAGGTTTACCAAGAATCGCAACATATGACGCTGTTTACCGTCAACAGAATGCAAACGGCACGTATACTCAGAAACGTTACCTGCCGCAAAACAGTTTTGTTATGTTTGGTGAAGGTGCCCTTGGTGAGACAATCTACGGTCCGACTGCAGAAGAAATTCGTCTTCAACGTGATCCTGCAATCGATATTTCTAAAGTAGGAAATGTCCTTGCGATGGTTTACGAGGAAAACGTGGATCCAGTAAGCACTTGGACGAAAGCTGTAGCAACAGCATTGCCTTCTTTCCCTGCAGCTGACGAAGTATTCCAAGCTACACCAATCGCTTAATTAGAAAATAAGAAATTGTGGAGGTAATCCTAATGGGTAAACTTAAAGTAAGTGTTAAAGATATTCCGGTTCGTCACAATGGAGAAGATTTCGAACCGGGGGACGAACTTGTAATTGAAGATAAGCACTTTAACGAAAGTTTCTTTGAAAAGCTAGAAGAAATTGAGGAAGCACAACCTGTTTCTGTTGCTGAATTAAAGGCTATGTCCGAAGCCGAACTGCAAAAAGTAAAGAATGATCAATATAAGGTTGCATTTGATGAGGCTGGAATTGAGTACGAATCAAATGCTACTAAAGCGGAATTGATTGCCCTTATTCCACAAGAATAGTAGGGGATAATTATGGAATTAAATGAATTAAAACAATTATTAGGGATAGCTGAAAGTGATACGTCACAGGATGCTATCCTGTCTCTTTATCTGGAAGCTGCCCTTGAAGCTGCCAAAGGTTATGCCGATAAAGCCGATTTCACAAAAGTATTACCAGGTCCTATTAAGTTAGGAATATTACGTTATGTTGAGCTGAGCCAATTACGGAAGGCTACAGCAGGCATACAAAGTGAAAGCATGTCTGGGATGTCACAAACTTTTCGTGATGGCAATGCGGATGATAATTATTTTGCAGAGGCTTATGATTTTTGGAAACCATACCATACCAAGGATAGTAGATTAGTTTTCCGAACGTCTAAAAGAAGAAATCTCCGTTCTGATACTGTGCCTGGCATTACAGGTCATTGCATTAGGATAAAAGACTGATGGCTAGAAAACGTGTCCGAATTAGAGAAAACAACAACCTTCCAGAAGTCATTAACAAAATGGAAGAGCTAAACGGCGCCAAGGTACGTGTCGGAGTGCTAACTGGCGGCGAAACACAAATGATTGCTGCAGTTCAAGAATTCGGTATCAGCATTGCTGTAACTGATAAGATGCGCAAATACCTAGCTTCACAAGGCCTCTACCTTAAGAAGGAAACTTCTCATATCACAATTCCAGAACGTTCGTATATACGGGCCGGATGGGATCAGAATGAAAAAGAGATTTTAAATAAGGTTGAGCAACTAATAAGAGATGCCATCTTAAAAGGTGTTTCTGTTGATACTGTCTTAGATGGTACCGGTCAAGAAACTCGAGACAGAATAAAAGATTTTGCCCGTGATTTAAAAGATCCTAAAAACCATCCGTTTACTGTGAAGCGTAAAGGAAGCACAAACCCTCTCGTAGATTCAGGTAATTTAATTGAGTCTATAGATTACGAGGTGAAGTAATGTTTAAGTTTAAAAGGTTGATTGAGAAATACAAAGTATCTTTTGAGCTTGAAAAAGCAAAGCCTGAACAAACTGCTGTTTCGGCAGAGGACTTTGATGATCAAGGAAGATATAAAGAAACACCTGATGAGGCTGTCACTGCTTCAGGTGCATTAGTTCCTCTTCCTGCTAGATTGATTTATCAAAGCGGAGGGCGTCTAACTGAGGCTGATCGTATTTTATACTCTCTTGATCATAACATCCCATTAAAGAGCAAGATTACTTACAAGGGACTGAAATATTACGTAGAGAGTAAGACTCCATATGAGGATTATGCTGATTTTTCACAATACACCTTGAAGGCGGTGAGTAGCTTTGATTGATTATGAGAGTATAACAGCGACCCTTAACAAGTTGATTAAAGCAGAAACAACTTATCCCGTCATTCTTCATGGAGCAAATTCTAAACAGCCACAGTATCCCTTTTGTACTTATACAATCATAAGCCCGTTTGTACAACAGTCGTTTATCGATCAAGGAGATACGTTTACTCAAGATGTAGAAATTGTTATTTCCTATACCTGGGTGTCTGACGATCCCTTTAAAGTGTTAAGTCTTGCCCAGAAAACAGCGAGCTTTTTACAACATAGTTCCACTCGTCAAAAGCTCTCCGATGCAAAAATTGCTGTTGTTCGAATTGATGGATTTGGCAATAGAGACACTTTTTTAAGCATCGAAACAGAAAGACGTACAGGATTTGATTTACGAATAAGAATACGAACAGAAGACTTTAGAAATCTAGAAGTCATTGAAACTGTAAATTTAGTAGGAGGTTAGAACATGCCTTTACAAGATGTAACGGTATCCATTAGTGTGGCTTATCCAGCACCTAGAATAGGTTTAGGTAGACCGGTAATTTTCACTCAGAAAACCGGCGCATCCTCTTATGAGGAATATTCAACGTTAGATGCACTAAAAACCGATTATATAGAAACAACAGCTACGTATAAAAAAGCGGCAGCTATTTTCGCACAACCAAATCGACCTGATATTGTAGCGGTAGCAACATATGACGCCAGCATTGGGGCTGCCCTCGCAGAGTTTTACAATCGCCCGTGGCACTTTGCATTAATTGCAAACGATCTTGAAGCAGATCAAGTTGCAGCTGCCGGATTCATTAATGATAAAGACTTTAAATTTGTCGCTGTTCAAGTTAAAGATGATGCTGGCCGGGAAGCCGTAAAGGATAAAAAGCGCACTCTAGTTTTTGATCATAATATTACTGATGAACATTTAGACGCTGCAACTATAGGTAATCTTGCTTCATTACCGGTGGGGTCAATAACTTGGAAGTTCAAAGGTGTAGTTGGCATAACACCAAGGTATTTAAATGATACTGAAATTGCTGCTATCGATACTGATAACGCCATTGCTTATGTTGTTAAAGCAGGAAAGGCGCAGTTATCCGAAGGGAAGCTTTCAAACGGTGAATATATTGATGTGATTCACGGTCAAGATTGGGTAAAGGCTGACATGGAAAATGAAGTGCAGCATGCTTTATCACAAGCGGACAAGCTCCCTTATGATCACCGCGGTATTAATGCCATTGAGGCTGCAGCTACTACAACCTTACAACGTGGATTTTCTAATGGAATCATTGCCTCAACAGCGGATGGGCTTCCCGATTTTACTATTACAGCATTAGATCGAAATCAGGTAGATCCTGCGGATAGGGTAAATCGTGAATACCACGGTTTATCGTTTGAATTTGGTAATGCGGGAGCAATTCATGAGGCGAGAATAAAAGGATCCATTCGGATTTAAGGGAGGAAGGTAGAACATGAGTGTTAATACTTATGATGCAAAAGCAGTAACCTGTACTTTGGATGGAAGGTTTTTAACAGGATTTGCTGAAGGCTCGATGATTGAATGTGAGAAAGATGAAGATAACTTCAGCACAAAAGTTTCAGCGCAGGGCGATGTAGGTGTAGCTATTACTAACAACACGTTAGGAACTGTAACTATTACCTTGGCTCAAACTTCTCCGGACGTTGCTTACTTAAATATGCTCGCCAACACACGCAAAATTGTTCCTATCTGGGTGCAGAACGGGTCTGAAAAAGCTGGTGGCACACAAGCGATGGTAAAGAAACCAGCGAATATCACATTATCTGATGAGATTGAAGACCGGGAATTTGAAATTCAAGTATTTGATTATAGTGTTGCTTAGTGAAAAGGGTGGAATCTTCCGCCCTTTTTTGTTATGAGGTGAAAATATGCACAATGCGAATAAAAGGGAGATGTTACGAATGGCGGCTAAGGCTGGTAGTCAAAAAGAATTTACTTTATTTGAAGGTAATGAAAACGAACAAAAGTTTTTATTTCAACATCCAGGTGTGAGAGCAGGCGTTCAAATTCGAGGACGTTCTAAGGACGCAACAGGGAATTTGGACGAAGAAAAATACTATACAGAACTTATGAATCACGTAGTTTTTCTTAAAACCGAAGACGGCGTAAAAAAGGTGAATTGGGATTATTGGGAAGAAAACGATGGATTCTTGGAGGTCATGAAGGAAGCAAGTTCCTTTCTTATCAACTAAAAAACTACCTGTATCTCATTATAAGAAAGTCGCTCGGGAAAATTGGGCTATGTGGCGGTTGGTTTTTAACGAAGATTCTAACCTTACTTTTTCGACTCCTGTTGATTTGATGGATTGGGATACTCTCATGGAAGCAAATGCGGCTCTTGACCTCTATATTACAGCTAAAAATAAGGCAAATAGAAACAAATAAGGGGGTGGTATTTTGGCTTTACGTGAAACGCATGTAGACGTCGACTTTTATACAGATGCGGATCCACTTAGACAGATCAACAATGAAATAAATGGTGTTTTAAGAAATACTCGCTTAATGGGCAACGCTTATGGAAAAGTGTCCGATGCTTCGCAGGTAATATTACGGGAAATGAAGCAGGGATTTAATGATCAACGGGATTCAATGATGAAATGGCGAAATGACATGATTGGCGCAGAATATGGTTATTACATGCTAGCTAAAAGGGCTGGTGACTATCATTTCGGTACTAAAAGACTCTTCGAATCAATAAATGCATTAGGTGCTACTCATAAAACAGCTACAGATAATATGATAAGAGACGATCTACGTTTAAAAATGTCTATCTATCAAACAATTGGAACCATGAATAATATGAGTACCCGGGCAGAAAAAACAAGGGATGCTCTTAACCTTTGGCAGAATCCTATCTATTTAGCGAGTTTAGGAAGTTTGAGACTCACACATCATTTACAGAAGGTAGCTCAAGCAGCTAACCCTGCAGCAATTGCACTTGAAAGATTAGGGAAGAACGCAAACGCTAAACAGCTAGACGATGAGATACGACGTTTAAATCAAGGTTTAGGAGCCATGAACATCGCCCTTATCCTTGTGGGTCTGGGTGCAATCGTGTTTTATAACAGTATGCATAAAATGGCTATGGGTAACAAGGAGTATGCTAAATCATGGGAAACCATGAAAGAAACGTTACGAAAAGCAATTCAACCTATGGTCGACGTTTTCATAATGGTTATGGTTCCGATTTATAAGTTTATAACCGCGATAGGTCAAATGATTATTAAATTCAATGAAGCTCACCCTGTGCTTGCAAAAATGATTCAAGGTTTTTTGTTACTCATTCCAGCTTTAACCCTTCTATTATTGCCGATGGGTCTAGGAATAGGTCTTGTACATGGGTATAGACTAGCGTTTTTCGCTCTCATGAAACTTGTTGCCCCTGTGCTTACATTCTTTGCGACTCTTTCACCTGTTGTCTGGGTGGTAGCAGCTGCTATAGTTGGTTTAGTCGTTGCTTTCACTTATTTGTATAACAACTTCGCTTGGTTTAGAAATGCTGTAAATGCTGTCTTTGCATGGTTACAAGCACAACTTAATGCAATTATTGCGGGAATCATGAGTTATGTGAACACAGTCATAACCACCATAAAAGCATGGTGGAGTGAAAATGGAACAATGGTAATGAATGCAGTAAACAACATATTAGCCTTCTGTAAGGTTTTATATGACGGTATGTTGCCGATGTTCAAATTTTTATTTGCAGCCTTAAAAATGGTTGTAAGTAACGCATGGGCAGCTATAAAACTAGTTTTCAATATTGCCGTAACTTGGATTTTGGACATAATTAAATTCTGGTCGCAAGTTCTTACGGGAGATTGGAAAGGGGCTTTAAACACTCTCTTAACAACAGCACAAAGAATCCTAGATCAAATTTGGAATTTCTTTAAAGAGATTTTTGGGAATATTACTGATTTCCTTAAAGATATTGATCTTTACGACATAGGTGTTGATATTATCAAAGGTCTTCTAAACGGTATTGACTCCATGAAGGATGCAGCCTTTAAGAAAATCGGTGAAATTGGAAAAGGTATCAAGAAAGCCATGAAATCAGTATTAGATATAAATTCTCCATCCCGGGAAATGTTCCATATAGGATCTTGGACGGTAGAAGGTCAAATTGATGGTATGCAAAGTCAACAGAAGCACTTGCAACAGGTTTCTTATGATTTAGCTTCCATGCCTATGGAATACACACCTGAAAATAGTGGGACAAGTACTACAAACAATTCTAGAAGCACAATACATTTTAATCCTCATATCACTGTTCAAAGTGGTAGTGATACTGATAAGAATGTTAAACAACAGGTAGCAGAAGCATTGGATGAAGCGTTTAATTATCTATCAGATGTTTGGGATGTGGAGGTGGTACGATAATGGCCAAATTAGGTGATGTATCTCTTCATATTGAAAAAGAAAGTGAAAGTCACAAAGTTGAAGCTACTATGTACGCTGTAGAAAAAGGTGAACCATTTACTGATCATGTTGCAAAACGGCCTTCTGAATTTTCCTTATCTGGTTACATTCTTTCTGATAATTGGGAAGGTGATTTCAAGCAACTAATAACCATGATGGAAAAGGGTGAGATAACCCGTTACGTCGGAAAAATGGTTGCACAAGATGTGATTATAACTGACATACAAGGGGAACATGGCTCCGAAGTGAAGAATGGAGCTTCTTTGAGGATCTCACTTCGTAGAATCAGGTTTACTCAAACAGCATGGATAAAGTCGCCACCAAAAACAAAGCCAAATGTTAAACCTGTAACCAATTCTGGTAAAAAGATGACCGTTCAAAAAACACCGCCTAAATCTTCTGCAGTTTATCACATCATAAAAAAGGGTGATACCTACTGGGGATTATCAAAAAAGTACGGAAGTTCCATACAACAGTTGAGAAGCTGGAATAAGTGGTCGGATAGGTCAATTCCTATTGGTGGGAAAGCGAGGGTGAAATAATGGAATACATTGATGTTAATAAATCAGAACTTCCAGAACGATTTGACATTGATCTAGCAAATGAAACATTTACCCTCCAGTTCAATTACAATGAAACAGGTGATTTTTTCACTGTCGATCTATACAGACCAAACGATCTCACAGAAGACGAACCTATTGTTATAGGCGAGAAATTAACCTTAAATATTCCTCTCTGGTCTGATTATTCTAGTTTAGAACTTCCAGCACCTACGATACTTCCATTGGATCTCGCTGGAAAAGAAAGCCGCATTACTTTTGAGAATTTTGGTAAAACCATTTTTCTTTATCTCATGAACGAGGAACCTAATGATGAACAACTTTAAACGTGTAATAAAAATTACCATCGGTGAAGCTGTGTTTACAAATGATGAATTGGAAATTCGTTTTGAGGCACCATTTGATGATGATGTAAAACCAAATCAAAGTAAGGTTCAACTATATAATCTGTCGCAAACTACGATTTCAAAGCTTAAACGTGGACAAACAGCTACAATCCAGGCAGGCTATGAGGGTGACATTGGGGTATTATCCAGCGGTAAAGTTTCAACTGTTTTAACAAAATGGGAAGGGGTTAACAAGATCACAACCATTTACTTTATCGAGGGTGACGACTTTACAAGAATTAAAGTGAATGTAACTAATGCTGATAAGAATACCATTCGGTATCATCGAGATGGGGTTTTTCAAGGACAAGTGGTTGAAAGCTCGTTAGGTATTGGTTTTAAGGCTGGAACTGATGGACTTACGATAATAAAAAGGTTGGTGTCGTTGCTAGGGATTAAATTAGGAGCACCGATTGTTTTAAAGAAAAATATGATCTACAAAAAAGGCTATCTTGTTACACAGCTGATCATGAACAACCTGGAAGAGGTTGTAAGAGATTGCGGATCCATAATGTATCACAGAAGGGGAAAGTTAAACATTCGTACCTTAGAAATGGGAACAGATGAAAATTTTATCCTAGAAGAGAATACTGGTTTAATTGGTATACCTTCAGAGTTTGAAGAAACAAATAAAAAAGGTACGCAGGATGTAACCTACAAAGGCTATACGGTTAAATGCCTCTTGCAGCATCGAATTACTACTTGTAGCATTCTGACAATAAAGTCCAGATCGGCCAATGGGAAATACAGGGCTTATAAAGGCAAACACATAGCCGATGCAAACGATTTTTATACTGAGTTTAATGTTGTTTAGGAGGGACGAATATGACAGCAGAAAATAGATTATTTGAATCACTGGTTCATCGTATTAAAATGTCTATTCATACAAATGTCCCTTGTCGCGTGGTTCGTTATTATCCAGATACATGGGAAGCTGATCTTGAGGTATTGCTTAAGCAAGTAGTAAAGAGTGGTGCTTCTTTTAAATATCCTATGATCTTGAGAGCTCCTGTGCTTGAACATGTAGGTGCTTTATTGGTTGGTGATGTTGTTTTTTGTGGTGTAAGTGAACGGGCTTTGGATAACCTGCAACGAGTACCCTTTGATCCTGAGTTTAGCCGGACACATGATCTAAAAGATTGTGTTGTTATCGGTAAATGGAAAGGGGTTTAATTATGAAAACATTATTACTAAATTCTGAAGGGGACTTTGTATTTGAGCAAGGTTCTTTTTTTATGGTTGAAAATGATCTAGATCTAGCTCAATCAGTAAGCTTTATATTGCAAACAGCAAAAGGGGAATGGTTTCTAAATCCGAATTTAGGTTTAGATCGAGATGCTTTATTAGCTAAAAATTTTAATGAAAGTTTAGCTAGAGATAGTATTATTGAAGCCTTGTCATATGAACCTAGGATTTCGGCTGTTGAAGAAATAAAGTTTAATAAACTTGGACGGACCATATTTGTAGATCTTGTAGTCAAGAAACAAGATGAAACCACTTTGCAACTGGAAGGGGTGAGTGTGCTTGCTTGATAAGTATGGCTTTAAAAGAAAGAATTACTATGAATTACAATCTGATATGGAAGAAAGAGCAAAGTCTCTGTTTGGAGAGGATACAAATCTCTCTGAAAACAGTCCCATCGGTGTTTTTATTCGCTTGTTCTCATGGTTTTTGTCCAAAACATGGGAGCTCGCAGAAAAGGTTTATAACTCAGCTTATATAACCAGAGCAGAAGGCGTTCAGTTGGATCGTTTAACTGCTTTTTTTAATACATCAAGGAATCCTGAACAATATGCTACCGCAGAACTTTCAATTACTGGCACGCCAAACGTAACAATACTTGAAGGTACTCGTTTTGAAACTGAAAGTGGTATTGATTTCGCTTTAACGGAGAATGTCACCCTTGATGGAAATGGATTAGGATCTGGAAAGGTTGTATCCCTAACTCCTGGTATTAACGGGAATGTATCTGCAGGTGCTATTACAATACAGTCAGAGCCAAGCGCAGATATTTTAGAGGTTACTAACATAGAAGACGCTGAGGGCGGACGGGATGTTGAAACAGACCCAGAACTGTTAGCTAGAATGAAAGCATCTGGAGCTAGCACCGGAAGTGGAACGCCAGATGCAATAGTTTCTGAAGTTCTAGGTGTTCCAGGCGTAAGAGCAGCAAATATTTCAGTAAACAATGAGTCTACTACCGTTAATGGTCTGCCACCACATAGTAATGCTGTTTATGTACTTGGTGGAGATGGACAGACAATAGCGAACGCACTCTATAAGCATTATGTAGGACTTCAGTTTTTTGGTTCTCAGTCGTACACGGTGAAAGATATTTCGGGTAATAGCCATACGATCAGCTTTACGCCGGCAACACAAGTAAATATCTTTTCTAATGTTACTTTAACAACAAATAATACGTTTACAACAACTGGTGTCAATGATGTTAAAGATGCAATCGTAAAAATTATTGGTGGAACTACCAATGATGGAACGTTGTATGTTGGTCTTAACATGGGTGAGGATGTTATTTATAGCAAAATAATAGCTGCTGTAATGGGTACTCAAGGAGTTGTAGACGCTTCTATTACCATTGGCAAAACCGTAGAATCACAAACAACATCAAACATTCAGATTGAAACAAATGAAGTTGCTCAAATAAATGTATCTGACATAACGGTGACGGAATGAGTACTTACACAGACTTCATGCGAAAATTGACTGACATCTTCACTAAAAAAGAAGATTCAAAGGTTAGTAAACTAGTACTTCTCCTCTCTGAGCAACTTGATTCTCTATCAAATACCTTAATTAAGGTGGAAAATTGGCGTGATATTGATACGGCAGAAGGCTCTACACTTGATTTAATCGGTGAAAATGTAGGACAAAGGCGGGGACAAGCAACGGATGAAATGATGCGTGTTCTTATCAAAGCTCGTATTGCTCGTAATTCAAGTGACGGAACTTTTGATAAGGTAATAGTCGCTTTAGCTAATTCTATTAACGCAAGTCCATCTAAAATTAAGATTCGAGCTTTATACAATGAAGGGGAACCAGCTGCTGTAATCATTGAAGGAGTACCAATAGCCGAACTCAATAAAGTTGGAATGACAGCCCTTCAGTTTGGTTATATAGCACAACAGGTTGTAGCTTCTGGAATCCGCGTAGATAGTATTGACTTGAGGGGAACTTTCTCTTTTTCTTCGCAAAATAACACATTGCAATTTGATCCTGCAGCTGGGTTTGCACCTTCTGATCAAAGTTCTGGTGGGACATTAGGTGCCACATTCAATCCCAACGAGGAAATATCTTTACCAATCTAATAAGGAGGTTTTATTCAAATGCCATTTAACAGTCCTTTGCCAGAATGGAACAATTCAGGCACAGAGCCGCCACAAAGTAAAAAAGATGCCGGTTGGCAGCCTTCCGATAAACCGCCAGCTGATTGGTGGAACTGGTTTCAATACACTGCTTACAATGCATTATTAGAATTGCAACAATATGCAGCTCATAAAGATGAAATTTCTTCTCCACCAGATGCTTCTATAACTGTAAAAGGGATAACTCAACTTAGTAATGCAGTAACCAGTACGGAAGAGACAAAAGCTGCTACTCCTAATGCAGTTAAGAAAGCTTATGATAAAGCGGTTAGTGCTGAAGAAGATATTATCGCGCATTCGGCGGATGGAGTGCAACACATAACAGCAGCTGAAAGAACTGCTTGGAATGCAAAAGAAACCATAGATGGATCAAGAAAGAAAGTTGAACAAACTGATTTCAAAGTTTTTAAGTCAGGTAAAGATGCTAATGGGGTTTTTACAACCGTTGATTATAAACGTCAAGACGATACACTCGCCTTAAAATCTGTTTTAAGTGGAGGAACGTCTCCGAATTACACCACACGCACTATAACCTATTACGGATTAAACGGGACGACAGTTGAAAAAACAACCACTCGTACATTGTCATATGATGCTGATGGTGTTTTGATAAGTGAGGTGTAAGCATGATTGATATTCGTGAGCATGGTGGGAATTTTGGCGGTGGGAAATATAGAAAAGGTACGGTATTGGGTGGATTCACTCAAGCGATAATTGAATCTGGAACTATTCTTGCCAAAACAATTGACGCTGGTGTGTACGGTGCATATAATCCTTCAATCAATTTACAAAAAAACTTTATATTTTTTGTAGGTGGTAATGCACAAAACATCCAATTAACACGATTTGACTTAACTACAGGTGGACAGGCTTGGGGACCTACAATGAATGGGGTAGAGGGTAGCATTGTCGATGCTAATGGAAATTCTTATGTCCTTGGGCAAGATACAATCAACAAAATGAATGATTATATAACAGCTGTCACATGGTCAAAAACTGCAGCAAAAGTCGGCTATAACGCGAGCCGGTCACGTGGTGGATCAATGAAGAAAGACGTTAAAAATTCAACGAGTACACACTTATACTTTTGCATTCATTGGTCGCCATATAACGTCTTTAAAATAGCGATTTCAGATGGAACGGTAACCAGTATTACACCGGTAGGAAGTGCTTCTAGAGTAAGTGCATTTGAAGTACATGAAGATCTCAATGCCATTTTTGCAATTAATGGGTCAAAGGTGATGAGACTAGACCTTAATTGGAATATTATCTGGGAAAAAGATACTCCTGTATCT